>CALZHO010000166.1 GCA_945787425.1 uncultured Bacteroidales bacterium | reverse complement strand
TGTGGACTGAGAGTCGCTCCTCTGCAGACCGAGGAAGAGCAGAGAAGGGTGTCGATATGGACAGAGATGGACAAGGAGATGGACTACTATTTCATCGCAGGAGAAAACTACGATGAGGTGATAAAAGGTTACCGCTTCCTCACGGGAAAAGCACAGGTGATGCCCCGATGGGCGATGGGATTCTGGCAGAGTAGGGAGAAATACAACTCACAGAAAGAGGTGGAACAGACCTTGGCGGAGTTTAGGAAACGACAGATACCTATTGATAATATCGTGCAGGACTGGCTCTACTGGGAACAGGATAAGTGGGGCAGTTTCGTTTTCGATAAGAAACGCTTCCCCAACCCGAAGGGGATGGTGGATTTTATCCACGACAACAACGCACGACTCCTCATCTCACACTGGCCTAAATACTATGTCACTACAGACAACTATAAAGCCCTTGATGCCAAGGGATGGATGTATCAGCAGGCGATACGCGATAGCATACGCGACTGGGTGGGACCAGGCTACCTCGGCTCTTTCTATGATGCCTATTCGGCAGGAGCAAGGAAGATGTTCTGGCAACAGATGCACGACCACCTCTTCACCCTTGGCGTCGATGCCTGGTGGATGGATGCCTCGGAACCTAACGTGCGCGACTGCACACCCATGGCATATCGCAAACTGCTCTGCGGACCCACGGCTCTCGGTACGAGTGACGAGTATTTCAATGCCTACTCGGTGGTGAATGCCGATGCTATCTATACAGGACAACGCTCGGTGGACAACAACAAGAGAGTCTTCCTGCTCACCCGTAGCGGCTTTGCCGGTGAACAGCGATATAGCACGGCTACCTGGAGTGGAGATATCGGAACACGGTGGGAGGATATGCGTGCACAGATAACGGCGGGACTCAACTTCTCCATGGCGGGCATCCCCTTCTGGGGAATGGACCAGGGAGGCTTCTGCGTAGAGAACCGTTATGTGGAGGCGCAGAAAATCTATCAGAAGATGGGTTACGAGAACGAAGACTTGAAGGAATGGCGCGAGCTCAATGCCCGATGGAACCAGTTCGGATGCTTCGTGCCGCTCTATCGCACCCATGGACAGTGGCCCTGTCGTGAGGTGTGGAACCTCGCTCCCGAAGGGCATCCCTGTTACAACACCATCGTGTGGTACGACCGCTTGCGCTACCGTCTCATGCCTTATCTCTATTCCTTGGCGGGATGGGTCAATTACAAGGATTATACGATGATGCGTGGCTTGGCGATGGACTTCGCTGCTGATGAGCGTGTTCACAACATCGCTGACCAGTGGATGTTCGGACCGGCACTCATGGCCTGTCCTGTCACCACTTATAAGGCACGCTCGCGCGATGTCTATTTCCCTCAACAGACGGGCTGGTACGACCTTTATTCGGGGCGTCATTATGCTGGTGGACAGAAGGTCTGTGTCCCTGCACCTTATGAGCGCATGCCGGTCTTTGTCAGAGAGGGTGCCATCATCCCCTTCGGTCCCGAACTTCAGTGGTCAGACGAGAAAAAAACAGAGCTCATACACCTTTATGTCTATGCTGGTGCTGATGGCGAGTTTGAGTTGTATGAGGATGAGGGTGTCAACTATAACTATGAGCGTGGTCGCTCTTCAAAGATTCTCTTTACATGGAACGACGACGCCCGCACACTCACCATCGGTCCGCGAAGGGGCTCATTTGATGGAATGCTGAAGCGTCGTCGTTTCAATATCGTCCTTGTTACCCCTGGCACACCTCTCGACTTAGACCAGCCACAAGGCACCCTTATAGACTATCAAGGGAAGCAAATGAAAGTAAAAGTCGTGCAGAAAAGGTAGATGAAAGCGTATAAAACAATTATGTGATAAAATATTGAAGATTTTCAGCGAATTATGCTATGTATTTAAGAAAATAGTTGTAATTTTGCAACGAGAAAATCCTAAAGTATTGTCCAAAATATGATGAAGATAACGGCTTACATACACATTAGCCATCATATCCTCTTGAACTCCAACGCTTTATGTTTGTGTTGGGGGGGGGGTAGTAGTGATGCCGTAACATCTTTAGATCTACATATTCATCTTACAGAGCCTTCCGCAGGTGTCAGACAAAGACACCAGCGGAAGGCTTTCTGCGTTTCGGTAAAAACTAATAAATAATCAAATAATCAACAATTTTCTTATAGTACATTAATAAATTAAAAACAAAATGATGAAACGAAAACAAAGTTTTCTGATTCCGCTACTCATGGCAATAGTCATGATGGCGATGAGCCCAACGAGGATGTGGGCAGAGGGTATAGCTACTGGTGAAGTGACTATCGAAGGTACAGGTACTGCAGAGGACCCTTACCTCATCTCGAATGTAGCACAGTTAGAGTGGTTCCGCGATCAGGCAAATGCAACTTCTTCTGACTATACAGCCTGCGCCAAGTTGGTCAATGACATTGACCTGTCTGTCTCAAGCAATAGCACATGGACACCTATCAAAGAATCTTCCAATTATGCAGGAACCTTTGACGGAAACGGACACACGGTAAAGAATATGGTGGTGGAATACTCTGGTAGTGAGGGTAGTGCGGCGGGATTCTTCGGACGGCTTGCCTATGGCTCTGTGGTTAAGAATCTCACTGTTGAGGGTGAATGTAACGCAAATGTCTCTTATCTTGGAATGATTGCAGGTTACTCTGAGGGGGCTACAATCACCAACTGTACTGCGAAGGGTGGGGTCAAAAATACCATCAGTGGTGAGCTTAAATCGGGAACCGGAGGAATTCTTGGATACGGCGCTAACCATGGAAAAGAGTTTATTAGTATAGTTGTTGGATGCGTGAACTATGCAGATGTATCATCAGGCCGTGGTAATGTAGGAGGTATCCTCGGATATATGTATCATCCTGTCACTATTACGAAGTGTGTGAACGCTGGAAGCATCAGTGGAGATTATATGAATGTAGGAGGAATCCTTGGATATGGCAGTGAAAGCTATGGATTTACCATTTCCGATTGTGCAAACTATGGTGATGTGACCACTAAATATGTAAATGTAGCAGGATTAGTAGGTTTGGTAAGTCCTAAATTAGGTACGGTCATCAAGAATTGTTATGTAGGTCCCTGTGCTGTGAGAGGTAGTGACAATACCTTTGTAACGGCATTAGAAACTTCGGGTTCTAAAATATCGTTCAGTAATATTGTCTATTCTCAGGATTGCAAGGTTTATACTTCTTCTGGTGCCACATCACCTGCTTCGCTTAGCGATTATATTGCTTATGGCACATACAATACTTCAGAAGCATTCGTCGGTGTCTCAGCTACTCAGATTGCAGCCGGAGAGGCTACCTATCTGCTTAATGGTGCGGTCAATGGTGGTACAACATGGACCCAGGATCTCTCTCAGAGCAAAAACCAACCGGCACCCTT
>CALZHO010000165.1 GCA_945787425.1 uncultured Bacteroidales bacterium | reverse complement strand
CAGTTGCGTTGGGTCTCCTTGAGGGAGTCGGTCCAATCCACGCGGTCAAGGCCCTCTAGGAGGCGTGGCGCGTAGGCACTCACGCGGAGGTTCCATTGGCGCATGACGCGCTGCTCGACAGGGTAGCCGCCGCGTACGGAAAGTCCTTCGCTAACCTCATCATTGGCGAGTACACAACCGAGCTCTGGACACCAGTTCACCTTCGTATCTGCCAAATAAGCAATACGATAGTTCATCAGGCGTTCTTGTTGTTCGCGCTCGGAGAGCGTTGCCCATGTAGGGTCAGTTTGCTCGAACTTCTCGATGAGCTTGCTGATTGGTTGAGCCTTTTGCAGAGAGGTATCGAAGTAGGAGTTGAACATTTGGATGAATGCCCATTGTGTCCACTTGTAGAAGTCAGGGTTGCAAGTCTTCACCTCGCGGTCCCAATCATAGTTGAAACCAATTTTCTGAAGTTGCTCAATATAGTGGGCGATGTTCTCCATAGTGGTCTTCTCTGGGTGTTGACCTGTTTGGATAGCGTATTGCTCCGCAGGCAGACCATAAGAATCGAAGCCCATTGGGTGGAGGACATTAAAGCCCTGTAAACGTTTGTAGCGACTGTAGATATCACTGGCGATATAGCCGAGAGGGTGACCTACGTGCAAACCTGCGCCCGATGGATAAGGGAACATATCGAGCACATAAAATGGCTTTTTGTCGCTTTGGTTACTTACGCGGTAAGTGCCTGCTTTAGCCCATTCGGCTTGCCATTTCTTTTCAATTTCACTGAAATTGTAATCCATAAAACTATTTATGATTTAATTATTTAGCATTTATTCATTTCCTATTTCGGCTTGGCAGCCTCAAACAATCTGCCTACACCGTGGTCATTTAGGCGCGACCTTTGCGCTGCAAAGGTACTACAAAAATTGCACATATGCAAATTTTTAACTGTTTTTGTGGCGAATGTGCTATTTATCGAAGTTTTGTGTGTATTTTTTTGTAAAATATCGAAATAATGACACCTTTTAACAACACAAATCTATAATAATGCTGCAAAAATCTTCGGCACGGAAAGGATTTTGTGCCGAAGATTGGAGAGTTTGGAGAGAAACATGGTGAATAAGGTGCTATTATATAGAGGATGAAAATGGCGGAAACGAATTACCATTTCCGCCACATAAAATCAATTACCACTCTTTTCCAATATATAGACTAACTCCAATACGCCAGTTGAAGTGTTGGTCGAACTTATTATTCAGTGTTGTGGTCAGGTTGTTCTTGTTCACACCGTAGCAGTTGAGCATCATCTCTCCCCAAATATCCAAGTAAAGGTCTTTGATTTGGAAGTTACGCTCTAATCGTAGATCAATATTGTTGATTGCAACAGTCTTGGCACTTTTCCAAACCTCTTGATAATCTGTATACGAACTAAGCCAAGGCTGCAATACTTATCCATGAAAGCCCAATCGTTAGTAACATTTTTGTGGTTGTATTTTTCTTATTACTATTCTTTTTCGTATACACTCTTTTTTGTTTCTTCTTTGAAAGTACTTTCAGAACACAAAAAATCACACCCACCACCAATGTAATCACAATAAAAATCAACATGCTGATGCTCAAGTTATCTCCTTTCACACGCGACCACATAGCCAACATTGGTTCCGTCATATCCCCACAATCATGCATGAGCGAGCAATATTCAATAACTGACCGATCAGGATATAGAACTTTGTTAGCATGTACTGCTTCAGCATCTTTTCCAAAGAAGTAAGTTAGGTCAACAGTTTCATGAATGTTTTCGTCGTTTGCCCAAGCGAGGACTTCTGGGGAAGATATGACACTTACATAACCCACTTCCTCCATGTTGCGAATGGCATTCTGAGGCATACACATGTAGTTGATAAAGTAACTGGCTGCCTTAGTGTTTTGAGCGTAGATAGGAATACACCATCCATCAAACCATACGCTGCTTCCCTCTTTAGGAAGGATATAATCCAGAGTTACACCTACTTGTGCTGCTTCATCAATAGCCCAGTTCGCGTCTCCTGACCAACTAACATTAATCCAAGCACGACCTTTAATCATCTCTTCTTTGCCAAAATCAACTTCCCATCCTGCGATATTATCTTTCATACTTAGGATGAACTCTTCCACGCGTTGAATACGCTCCTCAGTAACATTCGCCACTAATTCGTCTCTAGTAACTTCTCCGCGATTAATCTCATCTTGATACACGTATAATACGAACAATGAGTATATATCACGAAAGGCATCTTTCATCAGAATTTTACCACGAAATTTCTCGTCATTAAGACAGCCTATCGATAGTATTTCACTTTTGCTCACTAAAGAAGGATTATATATAAATCCTGTAGTACCCCACATGTAGCCAACAGCGTAATTTGCCACAAAGGTGGTGCTATCTGGTGCCATTTGTTGGAATTTTTCTACGGCAAAAGGTGAGACATTAGTTGTATAATCTGGCGTACTGCCAAAATCCTTATTAATGGGTTGCAACAGCTGATTACGTAACATACGTTCAATAATATATTCGGAAGGACAGATAACATCATAATCTTCGTGCCCAACCTCAATCTCCGCTAACATAGCTTCGTTGATGTCAAAAGTTTGAAGTAATACCTCTACTTGCTCGCCAGTCTGTTCGTAATACCAAGCGGGAAATTCATCTAGTACATCCATCGAGACATAATCCGCCCAATTATACACCTTGAGTGTATGAGCGCGATCTGCTGCAAAAGAGTTAGAACCTAACACACTAGATAGTACCATTACGAGTATCAAAAATAAAGTTTTTTTCATTTTTGTTTTTAATTGTTTAAAGGTTAATAAATATGATGAAACAAGACCAAAATGGTCAGAAAAGCCACAGCGCATAAGACACTACATGAGTGCCTAATGACATATATACAAAGGCTATTAGTCGATCCCCTCAGTAGGATCGACAACCATTAACAGAAAATGTTTAGATGAAGCGGAAGCGCGTGTTGCTGAAATAGAATATTTGCTCTACGCTGAAAAAATGACATCTGTGTCGCGTATATACCGCTGTGCAGGATATGATAAAATGCTATATAGCGTAGCGACTTGATCTTGTAAATTCCCGAACGGGATAGAATATCTACAAACCTGTCTATATTGGCAGAACCGCCAATGTGATAAAAAGTTGACTTCGTGTCATTAAAGACACACTTTGCCCAAATGAAAAAACTCGTTTGTCGCATCTCTTCCTACTATGGAACTGTAAATTTGTGAAACATAAAATATTGTTTTAAAAAATCGAGTGCAAAGGTACTACTTATTTTTGACTTATACAAGAAAATCAATACATTTTAGTTAACTTTTTTAGAAAGCCCAATCTTAACAAAAATGTTACATAAGCCCGATTATTAAGATTTCAGTGGTTGTTCCACTCGCCAAATTGTAGCAGTCAATCAGCCCAGCCACTCTCAAG
>CALZHO010000164.1 GCA_945787425.1 uncultured Bacteroidales bacterium | reverse complement strand
ATACCTGCAGCCATCGTACCAATCAAGCCCGCACCTGTAATCAGCACATCTTCGCCCAAGAGAGGGAAAGCCAATGCGGTATGTGTAGCATTGCCGAAGGGGTCCATGATTGCAGCGAAGTCGTCTGGAATCTCAGGACGTACATGCACAATATTGCTCTCGGGGATAGCCACATACTCGGCAAAAGCACCGTCCTTGCCAAAGATACCCACAGACAGCGAGTTCTCGCACACGTGTCCCATGCCACGACGGCAGTTACGGCATGTACCGCAGACGATGTGTCCCTCGGCAGTCACGCGGTCGCCCACCTTCACACCACGGACACCTGGTCCGACCTCTACAGCCACGCCCACAAACTCGTGACCCATGATATAGGGCGGTGTGCAATGGCTTTGTGACCATTCGTCCCATTTATACATGTGCAGGTCCGTACCGCAAATAGCGGCTTTGGTGACCTTGATGAGCACATCATTCACGCCTACTTGAGGCATTGGCACCTCTTCCATCCAGAGCCCAGGCTCGGCATAACGTTTTACTAAGGCTTTCATAATAATGATGAATTATGAATTTTGAATTATCTTCGTTTTATAGTAATTATAATTTGGGCTGCAAAGGTAGTGAAAAATCACGAATTATGCAAGAGTTTGTTGCATTTTATACCAACATTGCTTTACAAGGATAAGAATCGTTCTATCGGAGTTGAGAAAAATAATTCTGTTGGAAAAGCATCGCCACCAACCACAAGTGAGTGCTCTGGATGAAATTTGTCAGCAAAAATATGAAGACCACTATTATCTTGTCGGTGACCACTTTTCACTTCTAATGCCATCAATCGATTTCCTGTTTGACGGATGATAAAATCCACTTCATCATTGTGGTCTCTCCAATAATACAGATCATAATCCTGCTCCTGCGCATGGTTGATGAGATGTGCACCTATAGCACTTTCCACCCAACGCCCCCAACGACTTGGATCAAGTTGTTCGGTCTTAAATCCTCGACCTTGAAAATAACTCAATAGAGCGGTATTATAGACTTGATATTTTGGAATCGACTGATAGCGTCTTGCAAAGTCAACTGCATACCGCTGCAATCCTCCTAATAGAGATGCTTCATCTAAAGTCTTGAGATAATTAGCTAAGGTGGATGTGTTTCCCGCCTCATTTAATTGACCAATAATCTTATTGAATGCAATAATTTCGCCACTATACGCACATCCAATTTCGAATAGTTGTCTCATTAGAGCAGGTTTAAGTACGCGTTTTGTCATTAACACATCGCGATTAATAGCTGGCTCAATAATAGAATCTCGCATATATTGACGCCAACGTTTCTCGTTATTGACATAGGGAGCAGCGCCAGGGTATCCACCAAAATAGATGTACTGTTCAATTGAAAAGTTGAATGCTTCGTGCATTTCGGTGTAGGACCAATGTGGCACACGAATCAGCTCAAAGCGTCCCATCAAACTCTCCGTTAAGCCGTCTTTGAGTAGCAAACGACTACTGCCTAACAAAATCAGTTTGATATTGATATCATGAAAGGTGTCGTAGTCCCATTCTTTTTTGACAATTTCGCTCCAATTGTCTATTTTTTGCACCTCGTCGATAATCAGTATATGCTCTTGTTGCCCCTCCAATTGCATACGAATACGAACGGATTGCCATTTCTCGGATATCCATGCACGATTATTTGTAGCTACTTCATCTGCATTTAGACTGGTAGCAGGTATAGTGCATTGTGCTAAAAATTGCTTGATGAGTGTAGTTTTTCCTACTTGACGTGGACCTGCAAGAACTTGAATACATTTTCTGGGTTCTTGCATACGTTCAATAATTGTACTTAATTGTGAGCGAACTATCATATACAACTGATTTATAGTTTTTTGTCTAATCCAAAATTCTCAAACATTCTCTCCCAAATTTTCAAAGTGTCATTCCTAAATTCTCAAACTCGGTGCAAAATTACTATATTTTTGTGAACTATGCAAGTTTTTAGGTGTATTTTTTTTGAAACTTGCTAATTTACCCAGTCCATAAAAGGTGTTACTTGAATAGTGAACCCTTTTTCTTTGATTATTTCTTTGTGTTGGTAGGATATAATTTGTAAGTTTTGGCATTTTAATTCGCCTGCCACCTCAATCAATGCATCTATTTCACGGCGACGAGTCTTCTCGGATGTCAAATCATAACAAACTTGTATCAGTTTTTCGACTTTTATGCCTTGGCGAGTAACAAAATCCACCTCTTTATCGTTGCGTGAACGATAGTAGAATAATGTTTTTTCGGTGTCGTATCCTTGTCGTATCAACTCTATAAATACTTGATTTTCAAGTAGGCGTCCTAAGTTCTCACTGATATTAAAAGCCGTTGTACTCACAAAGCCATTGTCCACTACATACACCTTGCGAGCCGCTTTCTTCATGGCTTTGAGTTTGTTGTTAAAGCGTTGGAGATAGAAGAATAAGTATGGTTCGTGCAAATAATTCAAGAATTTTTGCGTGGTAGTTACACTCTTCAGTCCGAATTCTTTGGTTATGTCATTGGCAGTAATGAGGTTGCAGAAGTTTGCTAATAAGTATCCTGCCAAGTTATACAACCCATCTGTATTGCGAATTTTGTGGCGTTTTGCCACATCTTTCAGCAGAATGGAATCGTATAATGTACTCAAATAGCTTTGCGCCAATTCGCGCGCCTTAACAATCTCTGGATAACCGCCCAAACGCAAATACTCGTCCTGCAATGAAACGGCTTTTGCTTGCTTTTCTGTTGGGATACTGGTTGGGGTAATGTCATACCATTGTAGTGTTTCAGGTAGACTGAATGGGTACATGGCTATAGGAATATAACGGCCAGTGAGTACTGTTGCCATTTCTTGGCTGAGCATGTGTGCGTTGCTTCCTGTAATGATTAGATTATACCCTCTTCTGTAGAGTGTTGTTACCCACAAGTCCCAATTTGGTAGGTTTTGCACCTCATCCAAAAGTAGATATTGAAAATTAGGATATACATCACTTAGTGTTTGCATGGCAATATCCTCGTTCCAATTGGCGAGCAATTGATTGTCATCAAAATTCAAGTATGCAAAGTTGGTGTTTTTCAGTGCCAATAATGCGAATACTGATTTTCCGACACGTCGTGGTCCTGTAATCAATTTGATCATAGGGCTTTGTAATAGCATATCTACTGGATAGGTGGTTTGCCTATCGATGTATGGCAAACTGAGTAGTCGATTACGCTCTTCTCGTTGGTGTAAGATGATATTTCTCATAGCGATAATGATTTATTTGGGCTAATACGTTCAAAATCGCTGCAAAGGTAGTGATTTTATTCAATATATGCAAGTGTAATGGATAAAAAAGTGGAATTTTATCCATTATACGATTCATAAACGAATAAATTCTGGCAAATGAGCATATAACCCCACTTTGAGGAATCAGCGCAAGCATAGAACAGAACAAGGAGATCTATAGCAC
>CALZHO010000163.1 GCA_945787425.1 uncultured Bacteroidales bacterium | reverse complement strand
CAGATGCAGCGCTTTGTCGCTGGCGAAACGCAGATTCTTGTGGCAACTACGGTCATTGAGGTGGGTGTGAATGTGCCCAACGCCAGTGTGATGATTATAGAGAACGCCGAGCGTTTTGGTCTGAGCCAGTTGCACCAGTTGCGTGGTCGAGTTGGGCGTGGCGCGGAGCAGAGTTATTGTATTCTGCTCACGCGTGTGGAGATGAGCAAGGACACGCGCCAGCGTATGGAGATTATGGTGGCGACCAACGATGGCTTCCGCATCGCGGAGGCGGATTTGCAACTGCGTGGTCCAGGTGACTTAGAGGGTACGCAGCAGTCGGGCTTGCCATTTGAGTTGCATATCGCTTCGCTCAGCAGCGATGGTCAGTTGCTGGAGGTGGCACGCCAAGCGGCGATGGAGGTGCTGGATGCCGACCCATTGCTTGAGCAATCCCACAATCGTATATACAAACAGCGACTCGACTATCTTCGAATCGCTGCTGGTAATTGGGGAGAAATCTCTTAGAAATTACGCACTATTCACGCACTATTCACGCACTATTCACGCACAATACACGCACAATAAACGCACAATTCCTTTCACTTCACTGGCGGATGATTAAAACATAGGTGGGCGACCACCGCCCTCGTACATCTGCTGTTGCCATGCCGCAGCGCCAGTGGCTTTCAAGTTACCCATGCGATTGAGCTTATAGGTGAAGGTCAGCATGGCGTAGGTAGGTAGGGTGTTGAATTTCTGGTAACTTACAAAATCCTCGCCTACTGTTTGTATGATATTTTTCTTATCATGTAGCAGGTCATAGACTTTCAGTGTGAGGGTAGCATTGTTCCATGTCTTATCGATGGATGCGTTCCATACCACTTCGTTGGGGTCATTGATACCCACATAGCCATAGCGTCCTGTGAATCCAATATCGGTACTTATGTTCCACTGTTTAGGCAGGTGGAATGTCATGTCGCCTGTAACTATCCAATCGCCGATATGGCTTTTGCTTTGGTCGTTGAGCGAGTTGCAGGTCAGCGAATAGATATTGGTGTTTTTGATACCGATATCCACTATTTTGTGTGTAAATCGTAGTGATATATCGTTGCTCACGTGCAGGTTGCCTGTGTGTGATGCTTCGCCCATAGGCATAGTGCCTGCATTGATCATCTGTTCTATTTCTGCTGCATTTTGTTCGCGCAACACGTATGCTACTCGTTCGTTGTAGTTGATAGCTGTGCGGGTATGTAGTTGAAACATTTTGTTGCAGAATGGTGTATTGGACATCATGTCCCAACCTATGTTCCAAGGGATGATATCTGCATTAACGGTTTGCATATAGCGTTTACCTGTCTGGTCGTAGATGGTATTATTGGTGAGTGCATCTTCGGTTATGGTAGCGCGCAATCCAGTCATGAAACTGGAGAACTTCTCTTGATTGAAACTGGAGTACATCATAAAGATGTCGTGTCGGTATGCGGGTTGCAAACTTAGGTTTCCTACGGTTTCGTTGAGTGCGTCGGAGTTATTGCGTACAGGTTCCATTTGTGTGATGCTGGGTTGTTGCGACCAACCTCGGTAGATGATACGGGCAAATTTCTTCCGTTCAAATTTGTATCGGAAGTTCACGTTTGGAGCGAAGTTCCATTTATTATATAAGGTATCGCGCGCGAGTGTACCTCCGTAGTAGGTTTGTGAGTGTGTTTGTTGTGCCACGGCTCGTGCGCCTACCAGCAGGTCAAACCGCTCTTCCACCCAGCGATAGTTTAGTTCCAGTCGTTCGGTGTAGTAGTTATTGCGCAGGTTGTTGCTATACACGCTATCATAGACGGTGTATTCGCCAGTGATAGAATCTTTGGAGTATTGGTTTTTCTCGGAAGTACGGTTATTCCCCGATAGGTTGAGTACCATTTCCAGGAGGTGGTTATTTTTGTAGATAGGTTCTACGTAGGATGTGCGCAGCGAGTAGCTGTAGTTGTTGTTGCCCGACAGGGTGTGTTGGTCCACCATAATCATCTGTCTCAGGTTGTCAAAGGAGTAGGTTTCGGTAGTACCTTTGCTATTTTTGAAGTTCACGTCTGCGCGCATGGTCAGCGAACGTCCAGGGCGCAAGAACTTGTGGTTATATGTGGCTCTCAATCCAGCGGAGATGTCTTCTGAGTGACTGAATTGTTGTTGGTATCCATCGTTGATGCGTACTGCTTGGTTGAGGGTATCGATGAGTGTATCGCGGTCGAAGGTGTAGGCGTTGTAGGATGAGTATTCGTTGTTGGTGTAGCTGATGGTAGGGCGCAGAATAATTTTGTTGAGTGTATCGATTTGGTATTCCAGTTCCAATCGCATTTGTGCGTTCCATGCGTGCGACAGTTTGTTGGTCAAATCGTTGTTGATATAGGTATATTCATCGGTGTAACTCTCTTTGTTGGACTGTGTTCGGGTGTCGTTTACTGAGTGGTTGAATGTTGCGTCTCCGCCCAATAGCATAGAGGAGGTATGGTCTATTTTTTTGATTTTGCTGGTAAGGTCAATATTGGTGTTCACACCCAAGTTCTCCGAGGTGGTGATACCTGCATTTTGTCCGCCGAACCCACCGCGTCCGCGACGTGAACGTATCTCGTTGGTGTTGTTGGCACCGCCAATGATTGTGGTTTGGCTTTCCCCAAACAGCAGGTTGGTGAAGATATTGGCATTATAGCGTGCATCGTTTTCCAGAAAGTGCACCATACGTGCAGCATCGGTCGTGCCATAGGCGGGGTTGCCATAGTCAAACCATCCGCCGTTGTCGGTCACAAGGTCTGTGCCCAGTGCGCCAGAGTAGTTGCCGAACAGTCCTTTCTTGCGGTCTTTTTTCAAGCTGAGGTTGATGATTCGTTCGGTGTCATCATCTTCAAAGCCCGTCAGTTTAGCCATTTCGCTTTTCTCGTCAATGACTTGTATTTTCTCAATCATTTCGGCGGGGATATTCTTGGTAGCAGTCTGTACGTCATCGCCAAAGAATTTCTTTCCGTCGATGCGTATGCCTTTTATCTCTTCGCCATTGATAGTGACATTACCTTCTTTGTCCACTTCTACGCCGTTCATCTTTTTGAGCAGTTCCTCTACGGTGGCGGTTTCGCTGACTTGGTATGCAGCAGTGTTGTATTCTATCGTATCGCCTTTGACGGTCATTTCTGCAGCACGTCCTTGTACGCTCACTTCGGCAAGGTGTTGCACTTGCTCCTCCAAACGGATGGTAGGCATGTCCAGGTCGTGGTTAGGCATTTGTATGGTTTGAGTGATTTCTGCAAAACCCACCGATGAGATAATCAATTTATATTCACCCTGGCGGATATTGCTCAGTATGAATATACCGTCATAGGTTGTCTGTGCACCTTGTACGAGTGTGGAGTCAGTCCCTTGGGCTGTCTGATGGTACGCAAACAGACGTATGGTTGCCATTTCTACTGGCGCACCATCGGTCTTGGACAGGATTGTGCCGGATAGGGTATGCTGTGCTTGTAT
>CALZHO010000162.1 GCA_945787425.1 uncultured Bacteroidales bacterium | reverse complement strand
TCCATGCAAGCCCTATGTCATCATGGTAGTAGGCGTAAATGGTGTGGGCAAAACCACCACCATCGGCAAACTGGCTTATCAATACAAACAAGCAGGCAAAAAAGTCTATCTCGGTGCTGCTGACACCTTCCGTGCTGCTGCTGTAGAGCAACTCTGCATCTGGGGCGAACGAGTTGGCGTACCTGTCATCAAGCAGCAACAAGGTTCCGACCCTGCCAGTGTGGCATTCGACACCCTATCCAGTGCTAAAGCCAATGACGCCGATGTGGTACTCATCGACACAGCAGGGCGCTTGCATAACAAAATCAACCTCATGAACGAACTTACCAAAATCAAAAACGTGATGCAAAAAGTAGTACCCGATGCACCACACGATGTGATGCTCGTTCTGGACGGTAGCACAGGACAAAATGCCTTCGAACAAGCCAAACAGTTCACCCGTGCAACCCAAGTCAGTTCGTTGGCTATCACCAAACTGGATGGCACAGCCAAAGGAGGCGTAGTCATAGGCATTAGCGACCAGTTTAAGATTCCCGTTCGATATATTGGCTTAGGCGAACAAATGACGGATTTGCAAGTCTTTGACCGCGAAGAATTTGTAAAATCCCTCTTACAAGTAAAGTAATTTCTTCAGCAACAAATAAGCAAAAAGGTGTGCCACGATTGTGACACACCTTTTTGCTATTAAGGCCTTTCAATTAGCGTCCTAATTATCCGCCACATTTGCTATATCCACACTCACGGCAGTGCATACATCCTTCTTCAAAAATCAACGCATTACCACAGTTAGGACATACCTGACCTTGCACCACAGTTCCGTCTTGAATATATTTCTTCAAAGCACGTTCTACACCCACTTTCCATGAGTTAATCGTCTCCGAATCCATTTGCAAACTACTAATCATCTTGATTACTTGGTCAATAGGCATTCCATAACGCAAGACACCTGAGATCAATTTAGCATAGTTCCAGAACTCCTTATCGAACTTATAACTCAAGCCCTCCATCGTTGTCTTGAAGCCACGCGAATTGACAAACTGGAAGTCATATCGCTTACTACCATCCTCTTGTACTACGCGGATAATCTTACCTTTAGTGACCGATTTAGGCAACAAAATACCCTCTTCATCATCTGCAAGACCCGTAAAGATCTCATAAGGAACACCATCCTTCAAGCCCACGAAGGCAATCCATTTATCTTTGTTGTTTTGGAAACGAACCACATCGCACTCCAATTCTGCTGGACGCACACGCACCTTGTTATCGAAGCATACGCATGTCTTGTCATCTTTCTTTTCCTCTTTCTTTTTCTCCTTGATACCCTCCAGTACACCTGTACGCGAGCCATCACGATAAACGGTACAACCCTTGCAACCCGAGCGCCATGCCTCTTCATAGAGCTGACCTACCAGCTCCTCGCTCACATCGTTAGGCAGATTGATTGTCACAGAGATCGAGTGATCCACCCACTTCTGGATGGCACCCTGCATCTGCACTTTCTCCAGCCAGTCCACATCATTGGCAGTTGCCTTGTAATATGGCGACTTTTGTACCAACTCATCAATCTCAGCTGGAGTATAGCGATGAGCAGGATCATACTTATAGCCGTTAGCTTGCATCCAAGTGATGAACTTGTGGTGGAATACTACATACTCCTCAAAGCTATCACCCTCCTCATCCACGAGATCCACATGCACATTCTTATCGTTTGGATTCACCTTGCGGCGACGGCGATACACAGGTTGGAACACGGGCTCAATACCACTCGTGGTTTGAGTCATGATACTGGTAGTACCCGTAGGCGCAATAGTCAAGCAGGCGATATTGCGGCGACCGTATTGGGTCATCAACGCATACAACTCCGCATCTGCTTCTTTGATACGTTGGATATATGGATTATTCTCCTCGCGTTTCGCATCATATACTTTGAACGCACCACGCTCCTTAGCCATCATGACACTACTGCGATATGCTGCCAAAGCCAATGTCTTGTGCACCTCTACAGAGAAAGCCGTAGCCTCTGGCGTACCATAGCGCAAGCCCATAGCAGCCAACATATCTCCTTCTGCGGTAGTGCCCACACCCGTACGACGACCTTGCGTAGTCTTAGCCAAAATCTTCTCCCACAACTCACGCTCTGTACGTTTGATGCTCTCTGCCTCTGGGTCAGATGCTACCTTTGCCAAAATCTTCTCAATCTTCTCAACCTCCAAGTCAATAATATCATCCATCATGCGTTGTGCAACAGCCACATGCTTCTTAAAGAGGTCAAAATCAAACTCAGCTTGAGCTGTGAATGGATGCTTTACATAACTATATAGGTTAATGGCCAAAAGTCTACAACTATCATATGGACACAATGGAATCTCGCCACATGGATTGGTGCTGACTGTCTTATAACCCAAATCTGCATAGCAGTCTGGCACAGACTCACGGGTAATAGTATCCCAGAACAGCACACCTGGCTCAGCCGATTTCCATGCATTGTGAATAATCTTCTTCCAGAGTTTTTGTGCATCTACCTCCTTAGAGAAAACAGGTTCAGCAGCATCGATAGGATATTGCTGTTGATACATCTGCTTGTTGATAGCGGCCTCCATAAAGTCATCATGCACTTTCACAGACACATTCGCACCAGTCACTTTTCCTTGCTCCATCTTTGCGTCTATAAAAGCCTCGCTATCTGGGTGTTTGATACTAACGCTCAACATCAGCGCACCACGACGACCATCTTGCGCCACCTCACGCGTAGAGTTGCTATAACGCTCCATGAATGGCACCAAACCCGTAGAGGTCAATGCTGAGTTCTTCACAGGGCTACCGTGAGGACGGATATGGCTGAGGTCATGCCCCACTCCACCACGACGTTTCATCAGCTGTACTTGCTCCTCATCAATCTGGATAATAGCTCCATAACTATCAGCATTGCCATCTTGACCTATCACAAAGCAGTTGCTCAAACTTGCCACTTGGAAATCATTACCAATACCAGTCATAGGACTTCCCGCTGGTACGAGATACTTAAAATCACGTAATAATTCAAACAACTCTGCCTCTGACATTGGATTGGCATACTTGCTCTCAATACGTGCAATCTCTCCTGCCAAACGATGGTGCATATCGTCTGGAGTTAATTCATAAAGATTACCAAAGGAATCTTTCAACGCATACTTGGTACTCCAAACACGTGCAGCCAATTCATCACCGCCAAAGTAACTGACGGAAGCTTGCTCGGCTTCTTTTTGGGTGTAAATCTTTTTCTCCATGATATATAAATAGTTACAATTTTTCAAAAGTTAATCCGCCTTATTGACAACGCGAAATCGACTGCAAAGGTAATACATATTTATGATATATGCAAATATTTCGACATAAAAAGTTTTCAACAAACGCACCAAGTTGCCCAAAACAAAAATGCAAACTACTCATTATGAGTAATTTGCATTTTTTATAAAGTTGAAAAGTTTTCCGTTTTTGTAAAGTTATCAACAGGTTACGC
>CALZHO010000161.1 GCA_945787425.1 uncultured Bacteroidales bacterium | reverse complement strand
TGGTGGCTAAGATGGATGAACTCGGCTTTGGTAACTGTACCAACACAGGTGCATGTGCTGCTGAGTGCCCAAAACAAGTATCTTTGGCAAACATCGCTCGCCTTAACCGCGAGTTCCTCTGCGCAAAATTCAAAGACTAATACAATAGTCCACATATTCAATAAGAGGCGCACATGTGTGCCTCTTATTTTATTACCATCTCCCGAAAAATGCGATCTCATCGCATTTTTCTTGCATATATACATTTTTTTTTGTACCTTTGCAGCGAAATATGCCCATATGGCTATAGAAACAACATGAGCAGCAATCTACAAATGAAAATCCTCGCCAAAGAGACCGCCATTTATGGTGTGTCTTCTATTGTAGGCAAGTTCCTCAACTGGCTGCTCGTACCGCTATATACTTATGTATTGCAACAGCAGTCGGATTATGGTATAGTAACCAACCTCTATGCATGGACTGCCCTACTTCTGGTGATACTCACCTATGGTATGGAAACGGGCTTCTTCCGCTTTGCCAACAAAACAGAAGAAAATCCCAAGACGGTTTATAGCACTTCGCTCATCGCACTTTTCACCACTTCCTTACTCTTCGCCGTTGCATGTGTGATATGGCAAGTGCCTATTGCCACCGCATTGGGTTATCCCACACATAGCGAGTTCATCGCATTATTGGGTATCGTAGTAGCGATGGATGCCTTTGCCAGCATACCGTTCGCATACTTGCGCTACAAGAAACGCCCATTGCAGTTCGCGGCACTCAAACTGCTATTCGTATTCCTCAACATCGCCCTCAATCTTTTCTTCCTCGTACTCTGTCCGAAGATACAAGATTGGACCATCATCTCCTCGTGGTACAATCCTAATTACGGCGTAGGCTATGTATTTGTGGCGAATATCTTGGCAACAGGAATACAGACGCTCTGTTTACTGCCTGCAATCATAGAGGGTTTTCAAGCGGTTCCGAGTGGTTCAAAATGGTTTTCATGGCATCTTCTCAAACAAATGCTCCGCTACTCCTTGCCTCTATTGGTCTTGGGTGTATGTGGTATCATGAATCAGACACTCGACCGCATCCTCTTCCCTTTCTTCTACAACGGAGCCGATGCACAAGCGCAGTTGGGTATCTATGGCGCCTGCTTCAAGGTGGCAATGGTGATGATGATGTTCACGCAGGCCTTCCGCTATGCCTACGAGCCGTTTGTCTTTGCCAAACACAAAGACCGCGAATCCGTAGCTGCCTACGCAGACGCAATGAAATACTACATCATCTTCTCCTACATGATTCTGCTGGGGATGATTTTCTACCTCGACCTACTGAAGTTCATCATCGCCCCTTCCTATTGGGAAGGACTGAAAATCGTACCAGTAGTCCTCTGGACATATATCTTCCAAGGCGTGTATTTCAATCTCAGTTTCTGGTATAAACTGACCGACAAAACGCAATGGGGTGCCTACTTCTCGCTGATTGGCGTAGTGATTACCTTTGCCCTGCAAGCTATCTTTGTGCCTCGCATTGGTTATATGGCGTCCGCGGCAAGCAGTACCATATGTTTCTTTGTGCTGATGGCGCTCTCTTATTTCGTGGGGCGCAAACACTTAGAGATACCCTACGATTTGCGCAGAATTGGCATATACACAGGCATTGTTGTCACCATTTTGGCAGGATATTATGCTTTGGCACACTTCTTGCCAATCAATGAATGGATGAAAATGGGTATAGGCACTATACTCCTTATTATATATTGTGTCATCTTCTACCGTTTGGATGGACGGGCACTCATAAAGAAAAAATAACATATGTTTTCAGGAATAGTAGAAACAATGGCTCAAATCGTGAAGATTGAGCAAGAACAAACCAATAAGCACTTCACGCTGCGCAACCCATACGGCGAGCCGCTGAAGATTGACCAGTCTATCGCACACAATGGCGTATGCCTTACTGTGGTAAAGATGGAGGGCGACCTCTATACCGTGACCGCTATGCAAGAAACCCTCAATCGCACCAACCTCGGTGAAGCGAAAGAAGGCGACTGGGTAAACCTCGAGCGCTCCATGTTGCTCGGCGAACGCCTTGACGGACATATCGTACAGGGGCATGTGGATCAAACAGCGCGTTGCATTGAAGTCAAAGAAACAGAGGGCAGTTGGTACTACCGCTTTGAGTACGAGAGTACCCGGGAGATGGCTATGCGCGGCTATTTCTGCGTGGACAAAGGTTCGGTGAGTATCAATGGCGTCAGTCTGACCGTTTGCGAACCCGATGTAGTGGACGGCAAAGGGTATGTCAGTGTATGTATCATCCCTTATACCCACGAAAACACCAATTTCAAGTATATCGAAGTGGGTACACAAGTAAACCTTGAGTTCGATATCATCGGCAAATACATCACCCGTATGAATCAACTAACAAACTAAACAATTCTAAACAACCGCTAAACAATACTAAACAATACAAACATGGACAAAATCAGTTATGCAATTGGCCTGAGTATGGGTCAAAACTTAATGGGGAGTGGTGTTACTTCCCTCGAATATGCCGATTTGGCAGTAGGAATCAAAGATGTGTTGGAGAAAAACCAACCACAGATCTCTTACCAAGAGGCACAACAAGTGTTGGGTAAGTTCTTCAGCGAGTTGGAGCAAAAGATCGCAGGCGAAGCCAAAGCAGCAGGCGAGGCATTCCTCGCTGAAAACGCTAAACGCGAAGGCGTGAAAGTCACGGAGAGCGGTCTCCAATACGAGGTGCTTGAGGCAACTATCGGACAAAAACCTAAAGCCACCGACAAAGTGCGCGTACACTACGAAGGCACCCTCATCGACGGCACCGTATTTGATAGCAGTTACAAGCGCGGTGAGAGCATCACTTTTGGACTCAACCAAGTCATCAAAGGTTGGACAGAGGGTCTTCAACTCATGTCTATCGGTAGCAAATACAAACTCTACTTGCCATACCAACTGGCATACGGCGAGCGCGGTGCAGGAGCAAATATCCCACCATACGCAGCCCTAATTTTCACCGTAGAGTTGCTCGGAATTGAATAATAATCAACCAAATATACAATTAATAATGAAAAAAGTATCTATTCTTCTCATTGCTGCAATGGCAATGATTTCGTGTGGCAACACCTATCAAGTTACAACCGTTGCTCTCACCAATCAAAACGACAGTATGAACTACGCTCTCGGCGTTGTTAACGGTGCACAACTCAAGATGTATCAACTTCGCAACGATTCTTCTATGGAAACTGTTACTGAGTTTATTGATGCACTTCAACGTGGTTACGATGGCGCTATTGAGGAATTAAGCGAAGCTGGTAGTATCGGTCGCAATATCGGTATGGCTATCAAACGTGCAGAAGAAACGGGTTTGGCAGACAACCCTGCATGGGCTATCAACCAAAAAGTTTTCTTCCAAGGATTGGTGAACGGTTTGCGTCATGACACCACCGTGATGAAGGCGGAAGATGCACGCAATTACTTCCAAGCACAATACCAAAACGCCTCTGTTCTCAACGATAGC
>CALZHO010000160.1 GCA_945787425.1 uncultured Bacteroidales bacterium | reverse complement strand
CGTTACCACCTCTTCCTCGCCCCAGATTAATTTCACACTGATTCACGATGTAGGGTCTCCCGTTATTAATCAGCTATTGCCGATACAAGATATCCAAGAAGCCATAGAATATCTATTCAGTATCTAACGCGCAAAAATGTGATGATGTGCGCTCGCTATCTTCGGCTCATCTTCCGCGCATCTTCTGCTGATTGGCGATGCAAAAAAATGCTGCAAAAAATAGCGTAAATCAGCCACTCTACTATCACACTATCACACTATCACATAAAAAAATGTGTCGAATACTTGCATATGTGCGATTTTTGTAGTACCTTTGCACGATATATGTGTATATAGCCATGTAATTTGCCAAAATATGCGACTAAAAAGCAACATCAATATTAAAAACCGTAGAGCCACCTTTGATTATGAGGTGTTGGATAGGTATTTTGCTGGCATTCAATTGTTCGGGACAGAAATTAAATCCATTCGAGAGAGCAAAGCCTCATTGGCAGACACCTATTGTCAGTTTGTTGGTAATGAATTGTGGGTCAAACAAATGCACATTGCCGAATATCGCTTCGGTAGTTACACCAACCACGAAGCTAAACGCGATCGCAAACTACTCATGACCCGCAAAGAACTCAATAAACTGCAGCGACAAGTGCAAGATACCGGTAAAACGATTGTGCCTCTGCGCCTGTTTATCAACGATAAAGGGTTCGCCAAAATGGAGATAGCACTCTGTCAGGGCAAACACAGCTACGACAAACGCCAATCCTTGCGTGCGGCAGATGATAAGAGAGAGTTGCAGAGGATATTGAAGGGTTGAAGGTGAGAGGTTGAAGGTATGAGATTTTGTGATATCATAGGACAAGAAGAGGTGAAGCAGCAGCTACGCCAAGCGGTGCGCGATGGTCGCATTGCGCATGCGCAGTTGTTTGCGGGACCTCAGGGAGTGGGTAAATTGGCGTTGGCGCTTGCGTATGCGCAGTATATAGCGTGTCCTAATCGTACGGAGCATGATTCGTGTGGCACATGCCCCACGTGCGTACAATTCAGCAAGTTGCAACACCCTGATTTGCATTTTGCATTTCCTATTGTGAAAGGCGATGATGGCGATGTGTGCGATGCTTTCGCAGAGAAGTGGAAAGGACTGGTGACGGAGCACAAGTATTTTGATTTGGACGATTGGTATCGTGTGATGGGAGTGGAAACGAAGCAGGGCATGATATATGAGAAGGAGAGCAGCGAGATACTTCGCAAACTCTCGCTCAAGAGTTTTGCTGGAGGGTATAAAATCATGCTCATCTGGCAACCAGAGAAAATGAATATTGCCTGTGCGAACAAGTTGTTGAAGCTTCTGGAAGAGCCTCCTACCATGACTCTGTTCCTGCTTGTGAGTGAACACCCTGAACAACTCTTGAGTACCATCTTGTCGCGTGTGCAAGAGGTGAGAGTGCCTCGATTGAGTGAAGAAACGATTGCTGTAGGGTTGCGGACAGAATACGCATGGCTGGATGCAGAAGAAGCCCAAGACGTTGCCCATATGGCGAACGGCAGCTATCTGACGGCGTTAAAAATGATGAGCGAGAGCGAAGATAATCAGGTGTTTTTTGATGATTTTGTGGCATTGATGCGCAATGCATGGTTGGTGGGGCAGAAGAAAGATTACAGCGCATTGCTGAACCTGCGTCGGTGGAGCATGGATATGGCTGATAGCAAGGTGGGTCGCGAGAAGCAAAAAGCGTTTTTGCAATACGCACAGCGGCAGTTGCGAGAGAACTATATTCACCATTTTGGTAACAGCGAGATGAATTACCAAACCAAGCAAGAGCGTGCGTTCTCGACGAAGTTTGCTCCGTTTATCCACGATGGTAATGTGGAGAAGATGATGGAGGAACTGAGCAAAGCCGAGCAGCAGATCACACAAAACGGAAATGCAAAAATCATTTTCTTCGACTTGTGCTTGCAGATGATTGTGCTGGTGAAGTGAGTGGTTTAGAGTGGTGTAGAGTTGTGTAGAATGGTTTAAAATGGTTTAGAAATATGAAAGAAGAATTTATTATAGAAAATGGTGCGTGCCATATCACCAAAAAGGCATGTAACCGCAATTCGAGACACATGTTGCCTGTGGTGGATTGGATGAGCGATATTCCCAAAACCAGACAAGAACCGGATTTGGTGGAGGTGCAATTCAAAAACACGCGCAAAGGATATTATCACAATAGCCCACAATTGCCACTTGAGAAAGGCAGCGTAGTCATCGTAGAAGCTAACCCTGGCTACGACATGGGCGAAGTGACATTGACGGGTAAGTTGGTAGAAGTGCAAATGCAAAAAGCACATATCAATCTCGAGCGATACGAAATACGCAATATCCTGCGCATAGCGACCGCAGAGGATGACCAATGTGCCGTGGAAGCCCACGCCAAAGAGCAAGAGACTATGATTAAGGCACGCCAACTGGCCAAATCGTTGGGATTGGAAATGAAGATTGGCGATGTGGAATATCAAGGCGATGGAACGAAAGCTATCTTCTACTATATCGCAGATGGACGTGTGGATTTTAGGCAACTCATCAAGGTCTATGCGGAGACTTTCCGCGTACGCATTGAGATGAAGCAGATTGGTGCACGCCAAGAGGCGGGACGAATAGGCGGAACAGGCCCATGCGGCAGAGAACTCTGTTGTTCCACATGGATGACACAGTTTAATTCGGTGGGAACCAATGCGGCACGTTTGCAAAACATAGCCCTTAATCCACAGAAACTGGCAGGACAGTGCGCGAAGTTGAAGTGCTGTCTGAATTATGAAACGCCCATCTACGAAGAGGCGGTGAAGAAACTGCCAGCGCGACACCAGCATTTGGAAACAAAAGATGCAGTATATTACTATTTCTCAGCCGACGCGCTCAAAGAAGAGGTGACATACTCCACTGATTCGCATCATCCAGCCAACTTGCAGACCATATCGGTGAAGCGCGCAAGAGAAATAATCGATATGAATAGAAGAGGCGAGAAACCCTTGTCGCTTGGCGGAAAACAATCCTCAGTAGAGACAGTGACAGTGGATTATCAGAATGTGGTGGGACAAGATGACTTGACTCGTTTTGATAAGAAAAAACGCGAGTCCAACAATCATCACAATCACTCTAACTCATCCCGTAATCGAAACAGAAACAATCGCAATCGTCCATGAAAAAAACGTGCTTCATACTGCTTGTAGGTTTGCTGGCGCTGAGTAGTTGCCAGCCAAAGGTGGTGTATAGCGATTTTCGCACAATGCCCATAGAAGGATGGCATGAAGACTCGGTGTTAACCTTCGAGACAGATATACACGATAGCATGGGCATATACGATGTGCTTATCGTAGTGCGCCATACGAATCAATACGCCTATCAGAACCTATGGTTGTTTGTGGATACCTATACCGATTTGGGTATATCACAACGCGATACCATTGAGGCCACTTTGGCAGATGACTATGGGCGCTGGTTAGGTTCGGGTATTAATCGGTATGAATTACCATTATTGTATATAGACAACATGTCCATGCCCACCCATCACACTCGATTTACCATTCAACATGGCATGCGAACAGAATGGCTGAAAGGCATC
>CALZHO010000159.1 GCA_945787425.1 uncultured Bacteroidales bacterium | reverse complement strand
TTTGTAAATGTTTTCATATATTCTCTGTCGCTCTGCGACGTTTTATGTGCCTTGGGCACGTTGTTAATATTCTGTTGTTATGTTGTGTGATTAAAGTTGGCTGTTTAAATCTTTTTCGATTTCTTCAATAGATGGGATAGATGATTTATAGTCCTTTGGATATAATTGTGAAAGTTGATACTCTGAGATACCTATAGGAGCACTGATGTTCTCCAATGCATATCGTGCCAATACATTATCCTTGTCGCGGCAAATCAGTAAACCAATAGTAGGATTATCTAATTCCGACTTCAACTGATGATTGACAGCAGATACATACAAACTCAATTGTCCAAGATATTCTGCTTTGAATGTACCAATCTTCAACTCTACTACACAATAAGCATGAATGCGCGCATTATAGAAAAGTAAGTCAGGAAATATCTCGCTTTCGCCTACACCCAATCGTATTTGTCTGCCCATATATGCCCATCCTACACCTAATTCTAACAAGAAACGGGAAACATTGTTCACCAAAGCATCTTCTAATTCTTTCTCTTTAAAGTTCTCTGTAAGTGTGAGAAAATCAAAATTATATGGGTCTTTTGTTATCTGTTGTGCTAAATCGCTCTGTGGAGTGGGCAACACTTTTTGGAAATTTGTGATAGCTTTACCCTCGCGTTCGTAGAGGTTAGACTTCAGGTGGTTGAGAAGCATATCTCGTCCCCATTGGTTCTGATAGGTCATCTGTACATAAAATAGTGCCTTTTGGACATTGTCCTTGCATTTATCAATGATACGACGATGATGATCCCATGGAATGGAAAATAGTATTTGTTCTATGGTCAAATCGTCCGCAAGCTGCGGAAGATTTGATGCTTTGAATTCTTCCGCGACTTGCGGAAGAATTGTAATGACTTGAGAATACATGGAATAGAACTGCGTCATGTATCTTAAGTTGATTTCAGATAGTCCTTTTACATCGGGGAGTTCGCGTCGCAAATCTCGGCTTAATGTCTTGTAGAAAGCCGAGCCATAGGTGTTCTCCCATTGTCGTTCATATATATCATGTCCAACGCTCCAATAGAACTGTAGCAATTCGCGTGACACCGATTGTGCGGCTTTCAGTCGCGCGGAGAGATAGCGTTGTTTGAGAGATGTAATCAAACAACGATAGTCTTGACTATTGGTCAGTGCGGTTGGATTGCTATATCTTATTTCTTCTTTCATCTTATTTAGATGCCTTCACACATTGTTATGTGGTATGTCGCGGGGCGACGTTGGTTCGTTTTTATTTTATTTTGTGAGCAGAGGTCAAGCCAATGACCTAAGCCCGAGATGATTTTTGCTGTTGTGTTGGTAGTTCCTTAACTACAATTTTTCCAAACGTTTTAATTCCAATTTGAGATTTTTTATGCGTTGTTTAATTTGTTCTGTCGTGGGTAATAATTCTGTTATTTTTAATCCACTATATGTTGCTACACTCAATGGCGATTGTAACCCTTCAAAAGACCATCTTACCTCCGTTTCATCCATATCGCTGCAAATCAATAGTCCTACCGTAGGGTTATCTTCTTCTTGCCGAATGAGATTATTAACTGCACTAACATAAAAATTGAGTTTGCTAACAAATTCGGGTTCAAAGGGTTTTGCTTTTAACTCCACTACCACATAACAATGCGCTCTAATATGATAAAAAAGCAAATCTATCTTTCTTGTTTTGCCCGCGATAACCAATTCGCGCTGTCTTCCCATAAAAGCAAATCCATTGCCTAATTCTAACAACATTTGAGTGATATTGTTAGATAATGCTTTTTCTAATTCCTCTTCATCGTATGAAGCATGCTCCACTTCCGCCCAACTAAAATCATAATTTGCTTTCACTATCTCTTGTAGCAATCCAGATTGAGGTCTTACTAATGTGTCCGCAAAATTGTTTGGTGCACTTACTTGTTTGTGGTATATATCAGCAGCAATGGCTCGTTTCAACCCCTCTCTACTCCAGTTATTCTCAATCGTCTTTAGGACATAAAACAATGCTTCATCAATGTCTTTACACTTTTGGATAATAATAATATGATGGCTCCATCCAAGGAATGCAAACAAGTTGGGAAATTGCGAAACAGCCTGTTTCGTTTTTGTATTTGCAGTAGAATAATTCGCTATTTGACTGATTGCAATCTGGTGTTGTATTGAGTATTCTTCGAATTGCGAAACAGCCTGTTTCAGTTTTTGTTCATTTTCCAAACTGGAATAAAACAGATACCACTGTTTCATGCTCTGCAAGTTGCGGATGGTAAACCCTTCAGTGTTAGGAAATTCATTTTGCAAATCCTTGCTTAATTGTTCAACAACACCGATACCCCAACGTTCCTCCGCTTTTTTCTGTACGAGTTCTGCTCCCAATTGCCAATTGAAAGCCAGTTTTTCGGAGTTGACTTTTACGGCTGCTTTAAGTTGCGCAGAAGGATAGCGGTTTTTTATTTTCGCTAACCACAAAAAGTACCCATCGTCTAAATGGATTTTTTTTGAAATATATTTCTCGTTCTTTGCCATATTGTTTTCCGCTATCTGTATTATGTCCCTTTCGGGTGATTGTGCTTTATTTTGTTTTTTATCTCTTGTTGTCTTTTTCTTTCCTCCGCCGAAGGGTTACCGTACCCTTGCCGAAGAGGGGTTATTTTTTGGGTAGTGCTTGTCCTGCACCTAATCCACACCGCGCTCATAGATATTTTGTGAAAGTCGTTTCTATGATGCGCGTAACTCTTCTCGCTTCTCTAAGCGTTGTTGCAACTGTAGGCGTTCTGCAATTAGTTCTGCGCGTCTGGTCTGAACCGCAAAATAACTCTGAGCAAAAGCAATCTCCTCTTTCTTCGGATCACCATTCTGCGCTATCAAATAGCAAGCGTAACGGGTCAGCAAAACATCCTTAATCTCTTTTTGTGCTCCCTTGGGCATAGGTATCGTTTTCGTGACGTCACGAAAATGATCGTCTATGCTGATATTCTGTGAGTTACACGAATCCTTGGCGCGGTTGATTGCCACTTGAAAGTTTTCCCATCGTGCATACCCACATACCTGTTGTAGCTCGCGTGCGTACCACACTTCCATCTGTGAGCCATCATCTGCCATAATTTCGTGCATGATAGCATCAAAAGCTGATTTATATGTTACGATACTTTGTGTATCCATAGTGTGATTCTTGTTTTTTAATTGTTTTGGTTGCTTATATTATTTGTTTAATTTTGCCATCAGAAGCGGGTAATTTCAAAGCGTTACAATTTGTAACGGTTTCATTTCCTTCGTCCATTAAGCGCCTTTAACCACTGCTTTTCTCTGGCGAATAAAGACCACCACTGCTGCTGCGGCAGCAAACAGCAACATTACCCATGCCTCGCCAACAGGAGGTTGATTGGATTGGTGTCCCGGATCAGAAGGGTGGTCAGTGCCCTCCCAACCGTCTGGAAGCTCACCGCCTCCTGGATCATTGTCTGTCAGGTTGGGATTAGCAGGGTCGCCTCCGCCTGTGGTGGGCAGGTCACCAGTGTTTCTTCTGCCAGAAATCATGCTGGGAGAAGAAGTAAAGGGTTGATAGACTGTGGATTGGTAGGGGGTGTAGGCTGGTTGCTCTGCATA
>CALZHO010000158.1 GCA_945787425.1 uncultured Bacteroidales bacterium | reverse complement strand
TTGAATATGCCAACCTCGACGGTTTGCGCGTGGACACCTATCCTTACATAGAGATGATTCCTGGCAGCGAGTGGGTGAAAGCCATCATGGACGAGTACCCTAACATCAATATCGTAGGCGAGTGTTGGACACGCCCCACACCTGCTGTAGCATACTGGCAATCAGGCGTAAAGAACCACAACGGCTTCGACAGCCATATGCCTTCTGTCATGGACTTCCCTTTAGAGGAGGCTATCCGTCAAGCTCTGGAGAGCGAGAACCAAGGTTGGGGCGGTGGTCTCACACGCGTGTACGACGTATTAACTATGGATTATATGTACGCAGACGTGAATGATATTCTCATCATGCTTGGCAACCACGATATGGATCGTATCGCTGACGTAGTGAAGGACCAAGACCCACGTCGTGTGAAACTGGCATATGCTCTGTTAGCAACGATGCGCGGTATTCCACAAGTGTTCTACGGCGATGAGTACGCCATGAAGTCTGCCGACCGCAATTTGGGTCACTCCACCCTGCGTATGCCTTTGCCAATCGGCGAGCAAGTGACTGCGGAGATGCAAGATATGTTCAACTACCAAAGCCGTCTCTTCCAGTGGCGCAAGGGCGAAGAGGTGATTCACACAGGTCGCACCATGCACTTCATGAGCCGTGACAACACCTACGCTTTCTTCCGCTACAACGACACCGAAGCTGTCTTCGTTTTCGCGAACGCCAGCAGTGATAATCGCACCATTCCAACGGCTAACTACGCTGAGATCCTCAGCAAATACAATGTGGTTGGCACAGACATTGTCACAGGCAAGACATACGACCTCAGCCAAACTGACATCACCGTAGAGCCACTTTCTACTGTGATTGTAAAACTCTATAAGTAAAACAAGAAAAAAAGTCATCATGAAACGAACTACAATCATTGACTTCGTTGAGAAGTACACACACGAATATAGTGAACTCACTTTCCTTCGCGAGAAGGTAGATGGTATATGGACAGAAACCAGTTTTCGTGAAACACGCGAAGAAGCACACAAAATAGGTGCAGGCCTCTACCAACTCGGACTCAAAAAAGGCGACAAAGTATCCCTACTCTCTCAAGGACGTAATCTATGGATTACCAGTGAGTTGGGTATTCTTTATGCAGGCGGTGTGAACGTGCCACTGAGCATCAAACTCACCGAATCCAACGACCTACTCTTCCGCATACAGCACTCCGATTCACGCTACGTGATTGTGAGCGAGCAACAACTCCCCAAAATACGCAGTATCATTGCAGACTGCCCCAAAGTAGAGAAAATCATCGTTCTTGACCCATTAGAGACATACGAGGAAAATGAGATGCCTATCAGCGAAATCATTGCTATGGGTGAGGCATACCTCAAAGACCATGCGGACGAGTTTCGTGCTCTATATGAGTCGGTTGGACCAGATGACTATGCCAATATCAGTTACACTTCAGGTACAACAGCCGACCCCAAAGGTATCCTTCTCACGCATCGCAACTACACCGCTAATGTGGAACAAGGAGCGAGCGTAATCTCATGCAACAAAGGCGATGTAATGCTCATTATTCTGCCTCTTGACCACTGCTTTGCGCACGTGGCAGGATTCTACACCATGATGTCCTATGGCGGTAGCATAGCCACTGTGCCAGTAGGCAAAACGGCCATTGCTACGTTGAAAAACATCCCTATCGCTATCAAAGAAGTGCGCCCTATGGTTATGTTGTCAGTTCCTGCACTCGCACGTAACTTCCGCAAGAGCATAGAGACAAGCATCAAAGCGAAAGGCAAAACCGTAGAACGCCTCTACGAGTTCGCCCTCAACAACGCTATCAAATACAATAAGGAGTACTGGAATCGCGGCGGCTGGCAAGCATGGCGTTGGCCTTTGGTAAAACTATTCGACAAGATTATCTTCAAAGCCGTACGCGAGGGCTTCGGTGGACGTATGAAATTCTTTGTTGGTGGCGGTGCATTGCTCGACATTGAGTTGCAACGCTATTTCTGCGCCGTAGGAATGCCTATGTTCCAGGGCTACGGACTCAGCGAAGCCACACCTATCATCTGTGCCAACTCTATGAGCCATGCTATTTTTGGTTCCAGCGGCCGTATCGTGACTCCACTTGACCTCAAGATTTGCGATGAGGATGGCAACGAAGTGCCACATGGTCAAAAAGGCGAAATCGTTATCAAAGGCGAAAACGTGATGGCGGGCTATTGGAAAAACCCAGAATCTACAGCCAAGACGATTGTTGATGGCTGGTTGCATACTGGTGATATGGGTTACGTAACCGACCAACACCCAGGATTCTTATGGGTAGTAGGTCGCTTCAAATCGCTGCTTATCAGTGCCGATGGCGAGAAATATAGCCCAGAAGGATTTGAAGATAGTTTGACTGACGGCAGCAAATACATCGAACAAGTAATCTTGCACAATAACCAAGACCCATACACCATGGTACTCATTGTGCCCAACAAAGACACATTGAAAGAACATGCCAAAGCCTTAGGATTGGACCCTGCCACCGAAGACGGCAAGAAGGCCATGTTGCAAAAGATTCAAGATGAGGTGAACGAATACCGCAATGGCAAATTTGCAGGCATGTTCCCCGAACAATGGTTGCCCAAAGCGATTGCCGTATTGCCCGAGCCATTCACAGAGCAAAACCATATGGTAAACTCCACGATGAAGATCGTGCGTGGCAAGGTAGAAGAATTCTATGCCGACCGCATTGAATATGCTTATACGCCCGAAGGCAAAGAACTAATGAATGAAAAAAACATGGCTGCTCTCTAAAGCAGCCATGTTTTTTTCACTTGCGCCCTAACGAACCACGTATGTTAATGCACGAATAGCAACTCGCGGTACTTAGGCAGTGTCCACAGTTGGTCATCCACCCACATCTCCAACTCATCTACATGCTTGCGGATATCCTCCATGATAGGCACAATCGTATCATGGAAAGCCAACGCCCGTTCGCGTTGATTCTCAATATGATTAGCCGTCACACGTAGCGAGGTCATCTTGTCCACTCCGGCTATAATAGCACTGGCATGCCCCTCTATACGACGAATGAGTAGGCTATCTTGTTCATTGAGTGCTTTCGCTTCATCTGCATCAAACACCTGTTTCATGTGAGCCACTTTCTCCAGCAACAGGGCTTGATAACGTTTGGCAGCAGGCAGAACATGGTTAATCACCAAATCACCAAAGACACGACTCTCTATTTGCAACTTCAGCGAATAGTTCTCCCACTTCACTTCACAACGCGCCTGCAACTCTGCCTGATTCAGTACGCCCGTCGAACCGAACATCTGCACACTCTCTTTTTTGAGATACTGATCAATCATCAGGGGCACACTCGTTTCTGTATCTAAACCACGCGCTTGTGCCTCTTGTTGCCACTCCTGACTATAGCCATTGCCATCAAAACGAATATCGCGACACTCCTTTAGACAACGTTTGATGACCGTGAACAGCGCACGTTCTTTGGCTTCGCCTTTGGCAATCAGCGCATCCACCTCTTCGCGGAAGATATTTAGTTGCTCTGCCACCGCAGCATTCAACGCCAACACCGCAGCACCGCAGTTGGCAGAGGAACCCACCGCACGAAACTCAAATC
>CALZHO010000157.1 GCA_945787425.1 uncultured Bacteroidales bacterium | reverse complement strand
TACTCGCGCGAAGGCAAGCGCAAGTGGTCTGTGCGCACGGGTGATATCCCTGCTCATATGTGCTTTGTCTATCGTTAGTTGCGAGCAACCCGAAACACCGATGGTAGGCCTTGGTATAGATGATACCTATACCATTGAGCGTATGCGCACCCTTATCCTTCATCCTGAGTATGAGGGTGAGCACTATGCATGGCGAATGGGGGATGAGGTCATTAGTACCGAACGCGACCTGATTTTCTGTCAATCAGAGGCAGGCACGTATCATTTACAATTGGAAATCAACAATCCTACACCATCCTACACCATCCAACACAATACGACCATTGTCGTCTTCGACGAAGAAGTGGCGTATTCACCGTATATTTCTAAGGTGTTAGAGTATAACCCTGCTCCGGGACAGTTTATCAATACCATGCCCGAATACGAAGAGGGCGACACTTATCAAACCATGCTTCGTAAGGCAGAAGACGCCATCGCAGGCACTAACCGCAGTCTAATCTCGCTCGGTAGTTGGGGTGGATATGTGACTTTTGCCTTCGACCATTCTGTGGTAAATACCCCTAATTTACCCGATTTCATCATAGAAGGCAACGCTTTCTACTCTTCATCAGGCAATATGAGTGGCAGTAGCGAACCAGGTATTGTGATGGTCAGTATAGATATCAACCAGAATGGTCTGCCCGATGACCCTTTCTATGAACTCGCAGGTAGTGAATATACCAATCCTGCTACAATCCACCAATATGCTCTCACCTACCATCGTACACCTGCCGAGCATACACCACAAGCAGACACAAAAAACTCGCTCTCTGACACCACATATATACTATGGAAGAATAATCAAGGCGAGCAGGGGTATGTACACAAGAACACTTTCCATGTACAAGACTATTATCCTCTTTGGTTTACCGATTCTACGCTTACTTTCTATGGTACTCGCTTGCCAGACAATGCTGTGGACAAGAGCGGGAAAGGCAATATGTGGGTGCAAACAGCATACGATTATGGCTATGCAGACAGCCATCCTAATGATAGTATCAGCCGCTGTTCGTTTGACATCGCTTGGGCAGTTACCGCCGAAGGCGAGCCTGTTAACTTGCCATGTGCCGACTTCGTGCGTGTCTATACGGGTGTACACCAGCAATGTGGGTGGATAGGCGAGATTTCTACCGAGATTTCTCATGCGCGCGACTTGAATATTGAAGAATAACCTTTTATGAAGAAGCGATTAACACATACTTTCATTCTTTGCGCCATCGTGTGGTGCATGTGTTCGTGTACTTCATCGGGCAATATAGATGATTATAATATGGCGGTTTACACCCCTACATATGCCACAGGTTTTCGCATTGTCGGTGCAGAGGGCAAGCAGAGCACCATCATCCGCGTGACTAATCCGTGGCAAAGTGCCAACGATGTAGAGACAATGCTCTTTATCGCTCGTGGAGGCGAGAAAGCCCCCAATGGTTTCCGTGGTCAAGTGCTGCAAGGCGATGCCAAGCGAGTGGTGTGTATGTCATCCAGCCATATCGCCATGCTTGATGCCATAGGAGCCGTAGAGAGCGTGGTGGGCGTATCGGGCAAGAACTTCATCACCAATCCCTATATTGTGGCTCATCAACGCACTATCGCCGATGTGGGATATGACGGTAATATGAATTTCGAACTGCTCTTGGCGCAGCAACCCGATATCGTGCTGCTCTACGGTGTCACGGGTGCATGTACGATGGAGTCCAAACTCGATGAATTGGGCATTCCGTATATCTATATTGGCGAATATGTGGAGGAAGACCCGCTGGGTAAAGCAGAATGGCTTATCGCACTTGCCGAGATAGTTGGGCTCCGCCAACAGGGGCTAACCTACTTCTCCGAACTTCCCCAACGCTATGAGCAACTAAAGTCCATGGCTGCTGCCGCCCAAACTCCCACTCCCAAAGTAATGCTCAACACACCATACGCCGACTCGTGGTTTATGCCATCCACCACCAGTTATATCGCACGACTGATTGCGGACGCGGGGGGCAATTATATCTACCAGCAGAACACCTACAATCACTCCCTGCCGATAGATTTAGAGCAGGCAGCTCTGCTGACCACTCAGGCGGATATATGGTTGCATGTGGAGAATATCAATTCCCTTGAAGATCTGCGCCGTCAGTTGCCCAAGTTCGCTCAGATGCCTTGTGTGCAACGCGGCGAAGTATATAATTGCGACAAACGCAGGGTCGCTGGTGGAGGCAACGACTATTGGGAATCGGGCGTAGTGCATCCAGATGTTATTTTGCGCGATTTAATCAAGATTTTTCACCCCGAATTAGTATCCGAAGAATTTGTCTATTATCGAAAAATAGAGTAATATGCAATCCCGTTCCACCACATTATTCATCGCCCTATCTCTCCTGCTGGTCATTCTGTTTGTGCTTGACCTGCTTATCGGTTCTGTTCATATCCCGCTCCGTGATATTTTGGGTGCCCTCTTTGGCGGAGATGTGGACGCTGCTACGCGCCTCATCGTGTTGGATATTCGCCTCATCAAAGCCGTTGTAGCGGTTTTGGCGGGCGTAGCACTATCGGTCAGCGGTTTGCAGATGCAGACGCTCTTCCGCAACCCTTTGGCGGGACCATACGTATTAGGTATCAGTTCGGGTGCCAGTCTGGGCGTAGCTATCTTCATTTTGGGTATGCCTCTGTTTGGGATTGCAACCAACAGCGCCATCTCCTCCATCGGCACTGCTGGTGCTGCGTGGTTAGGCGCAGCATTGATTCTTGCTTTTATTGCCTCGGTCAGTACCCGAATCAAAGACATCATGGTCATCCTCATTCTGGGTATGATGATTTCTTCTGGCGTAAGTGCGGTGGTGCAGATCCTGCAATATTTGAGCAACGAGGAAGCACTCAAGTCCTTTGTTATCTGGACAATGGGCTCATTGGGCGATGTCACCAGTAGCCAACTCATGCTGCTCTTGCCTGCGGTATTGATAGGTTTGGTCGTTTCGGTGGCAGTTATCAAACCGCTAAACCTCCTCCTTCTCGGCGAGCAATATGCCCGCACTATGGGACTGAATGTCCGTCGTTCGCGTTATTTGATATTTCTCTCCACCACCTTGTTGGCAGGTACTGTGACGGCTTTCTGTGGTCCTATCGGCTTTGTGGGCTTGGCTATTCCGCATATTGCTCGCATGCTATTTTGCAATGCCGACCATCGTATCCTACTGCCTGCCACTGCCTTGTGTGGAGCTGTGGTCTTGCTCGGCTGCGATATTATCTCTAAATGGCTCACACTGCCTATCAACACCATCACCGCCCTACTCGGTATCCCAATCGTCATTTGGGTCGTTATTCGCAATAAATCCATAGTATAATCGAGCCTCATCACCTCATCGCCTCATCACCTCATCGCTTAATCGCTCATAGAATATGATCCAACTCCAAAACATATCCCTCGGATACGACGCTCATCACCTGCTATTAGACAATGTATCCACCACTTTCACTTGTGGTACAACGACTGCGCTCATCGGTCGCAATGGTACAGGCAAATCCACGTTGCTGCGTGCAATCATTGGTTCCGAACCACTCAAACATGGCACTATTCTCATCAATGGCATCGATATTCAGCAGATTACTC
>CALZHO010000156.1 GCA_945787425.1 uncultured Bacteroidales bacterium | reverse complement strand
GGCGAGGCGCGCGAGGTGTTCTCGTGGTTTTGGATTGTGTTTGTAGAGAACAATGGCATGGCTTTTGGAATAGAGTGGTTTAGCAAATTGCTATTGACACTGTTCCGCATTGTAGCTGTGGGCGTTATAGGCTGGTATATTCATACGGCAATTCACAAACAAACGGTGCGTACTGGTTTCTTGGCAACTATAGCAATGGTGATGGCTGGTGCCATGGGTAATATCATTGACTGTGTGTTCTATGGCAAGATATGGGAGTATGCGGGCTGGTTCCACGGTCGAGTGGTGGATATGCTGTATTTTCCATTGATTAGAAATGCTGCTGGTGAGTGCCTATTTTTCCGACCTGTATTCAATATCGCAGACTCGTTCATTACTGTGGCGGTATTTTTGATTATCATTTTCTACCGCAAGGATTTAGATGAGAGTTTGAATCAGATTTTCCCAAAGAAGAATTGAAAAAGTCGTTCTTTATATTAGGCATATTGTTTGCGCTTGTAGGGTGTCGTCCGCACGATGTCTTATCGAACCGTGAAATGAGAGATTTGCTCTATGACCTACATAGAGTAGATGGCGCGATGCAAATTGTGGGTTACAACTATGGGCACAATCAGGAGTTGGCTTCTTATTATCAATCGGTATTGGAGAAGCATGGTGTGACACAAGCTCAGTTTGATTCTTCCTTGGTATGGTACACGGATAATCCGCAGATTTTCAATAAGATTTATCCGAAAGTGATTGAACGTTTGCAAGCGGATCTTGACTATGAAGAATTGTTGCGCGATGAACGAATAGCACAGCATAAACAAGAAAAAGATCTGTCTGCACTTGCCGTGGAAGATGGTAATAAATCATCCTTACGACCACAAGACGAAGTGCAAAAAGAATACCTCTATGGCATCGAAAATCCATGGAAAGAATGGAAAGCAAAAGAATTTTGCGAAAAAAATGTCATAATATTTGGTCAATTGGAAAAAAAGTAGTACCTTTGCATGCTTTTTCGGGTGATTTGGTTTAACCGCCTTTAGAACCCTTAAAAAAATTGAAATATTTTAAACTTTATTTATATTAATTCGCTATGCTGGGCAGTTGTGGCTCGAAGGTGAGCGCGTAAAGTGGTCTGTCGGCATAGTTAAAACATTAAAAACAAATGGATACATTAAGTTACAAGACTGTATCAGCTAACAAAGCAACCGTTCAAAAAGGATGGGTTGTTGTTGATGCTGAGGGCCAAGTACTTGGCCGCATGTGCTCAAAGGTGGCTAAAATCCTCCGTGGCAAGTACAAACCAAACTTCACTCCTAATGTTGACTGCGGTGATAATGTAATTATCATCAATGCGGAGAAAGTGCAATTGACAGGCAACAAGTGGAATGACCGTGTTTACGTTAGCTACACTGGTTTCCCAGGTGGTCAACGCGAGATTACTCCTGCACAAATGTTGGAGAAGAAAGGCGCTGAGCGCTTGATTAAGAAAGTGGTTAAGGGTATGCTCCCTAAGAACCGCCTCGGTCGTCAAATCATTGCTAACCTCTACGTATTCGAGGGCGCAGAGCACGACAAACAAGCTCAACAACCAGTACAAATTGATATCAACACCCTTAAATAATTGAAGATATGGAAATGATTAATGCATTAGGTCGTCGTAAAGCAGCAGTTGCTCGCGTTTATGTACAAGAAGGTACTGGCAAAATCACCATCAATGGTCGTGATTTAGAGGTGTATTTCCCAAGTCCAATTCTTCAATACGTGGTTAAACAACCATTGAACAAGTTGGAGGTTGCAGAGAAATACGATATCAAAGTAAACCTCGATGGTGGTGGCTACAAAGGTCAAGCAGAGGCTTTGCGTTTGGCAATCGCTCGTGCTTTGGTGAAAATTAACCCAGAAGATAAGCCTGCTTTGAAGGCAGAAGGTTTCATGACACGTGATGCTCGTGAGGTAGAGCGTAAGAAACCAGGTCAACCAAAAGCTCGCAAACACTTCCAATTTAGTAAACGTTAATATCCAAATAGCAGTGACTCCGTGGTGGCAAGAAATTGCACACCGCGGATTACTCTGTTATTCCTCCTATACGCGCTTCTCTGCGTAGCGGGGGCAGACGGATAAATTATTTAATAATTCAAACTAATCAAACAAAATGAGAACAAATTTTGATCAACTTCTTGAGGCTGGCTGCCACTTCGGTCACCTCAAACGCAAATGGAACCCCGCTATGGCTCCTTACATCTTCATGGAGCGCAACGGTATCCACATCATCGACCTCAACAAGACCGTAGTTAAAATCGACGAGGCTGCTGAGGCATTGAAAGCTATCGCTAAATCTGGTCGCAAGATCCTCTTCGTTTCTACCAAGAAACAAGGTCAAGAGGTAGTGGCTCAAAAGGCACAAGAAATCGCAATGCCTTATATCACAGAGCGTTGGGCTGGTGGTATGCTCACCAACTTCCCTACTATCCGTAAGGCAGTGAAGAAGATGGGTACTATCGACAAGATGATGGCTGACGGTACTTTTGATAACATCTCTAAACGCGAGAAACTCCAAATCACTCGCCAACGCGAGAAACTCGAGAAGAACCTCGGTTCAATCTCTGACCTCACTCGTCTTCCAAGCGCAGTATTCGTTGTTGACGTAATGAAAGAGCACATCGCAGTAGCTGAGGCTAACCGTTTGGGTATTCCTGTATTCGGTATCGTAGATACTAACTCTAACCCTAACAACATCGACTTCGTAATCCCAGCTAACGATGATGCTACCAAGTCTATCGAGGTTATCTTGAGCGCTGTATGCGAGGCAATCAAGGAGGGTCTTGAGGAGCGCAAGGTTGAGAAAGCGGATGAAGAGGCTGCTGCAGCACAAGCTGCTGGCGAGGCTCCTGCTCCAAAAGAGCGCCGTCAACGCGTTCGCAAAGCTGCGCCAAAAGCAGAGGCTGAGAAAGTAGCTGAAGCAGCTGCTGAATAATTCAAAATTCATAATTCTTAATTCAAAATTACGACAATGGCTGTTACATTAGCAGATATTAAGAAACTGCGCGACATTACTGGCGCAGGTATGATGGATGTCAAGAAAGCACTTGAGGAGGCTAACGGCGACTTCGAGGTAGCTAAGGACTTGCTCCGTAAGCGTGGTCAAGCTATCGCTGCAAAGCGTAGCGAGCGCGAGGCTTCTGAAGGTTGCGTACTCGCTAAGGCTGAGAATGGCTTTGGTGCGATCGTAGCTGTGAAGTGCGAAACTGACTTCGTAGCAAAGAACGAGGATTATGTCAACATGGTTAAGGCTATCCTTGAGGTGGCTATGACCGAGAAACCTGCTGATATTGAGGCTCTCAAGGCATGCAAGTTGGGCGACTTCACCGTACAAGATGCTGTAACTGAGCGTTCTGGTGTGACTGGTGAGAAGATGGAACTCAGCGACTACGCTTTCCTTGTAGCTCCTAAGGTAGATGCTTACAACCACCTTGGCAACAAGCTCAGCGCACTCGTTGCTGCTGATGCTGAGGATGCTAACGCAGAAGTACTCCACGGTATCTCTATGCAAGTGGCTTCTATGTCTCCAATCGCTTTGGATGCTGACCACGTGGCACAAGAGGTTAAAGACCGCGAGCTTTCTGTAGCTATCGATAAAACCAAACAAGACGAGATCAACAAAGCAGTGGAGCAAGCAGTTCGCAAAGCAGGTATCAAC
>CALZHO010000155.1 GCA_945787425.1 uncultured Bacteroidales bacterium | reverse complement strand
GTATCGTCATGGACGACTATTTCTACCCATACGGCGGCACGACCACCGAAGATGCCAAGTCTAAATCACTATACAAACCTGCCAACGTAGTGGATGTCAATCAAGACGGCGATACCGATGACGACTGGCGCAGAAACAATGTAGATGTATGCCTAAAGCAACTCTACGACACCATTCAATCAGTCAAACCTTGGGTGCGATTTGGTATGGGTACCTTCGGTATTTGGAGTACGCAACAAAAAGCGGCTGAAGCTTATGGTATTACCTTGCCAAGCGGTATTCGTGGTTTGGACGACTACGACGTACAGGCATGCAACCCCGTAGAATGGGTGAAACATGGCTATGTGGACTATATCAACCCACAACTCTATTGGTCCACCAATGTGGCAGCACAAGACTACAAAGTACTCTGCAAATGGTGGGCAAAAGATGTGTGCGAACACTTCTCTAACCAATTGCCTGATGGCAAGAAAGTGCATTTCTTCATTTCACAGGCGGCTTACCATGCCTACGATGGCTATGCAGGATACGATGCAGGTGTTGGAGAAATACAAAAGCAGATAGATGTTAATCGCGCCAACCTATCATCGGGTTACACGGGCTCGGTGTTTTACAACACCTCTGCCTACAACAAAATGTACCTCGAACTCCGCGACTCGCACTTTGCGCACAAAGCCCTGCCACCTGCTATGGACTGGAAAGTGAAAGAGCAGTTGGCTGCACCTACCCATGTACAACTATCTGCAACCGAAATAACATGGCAACACCCTACAGCAGAGCGTTTTACCATATATGCTTTCCCAAAAGGATTAAACACCGCTACGGCTATGCAAGATAGTCAATACCTGCACCGTATAGTCTATGGAAAAGCATGCTCTATAGAGGAATTTGATGATATCGCCAATACCACCATCGCCATTTGCGCTTATGATCGTTTTGGCGTGGAGCACCAAGCTGCCATCATCAACGAAGTTAAGTTCCCCGAATCCGACCCCAACGCCACAGAAATCACATGGGTGCTGAATGGCGGCGAGATAAAAGAGGAAGTCTTCACCACCAATGAACAACTATGGGAGGAGTGGAAACCTGATTATGTGACCTTCTACCAGAATATGTATGGCGATTCCTTCATCCCATCCGAAGACCGTCCTATCAACGATGTCTTGGGCTTCACATGGATTAATTCTTTGGGCAAAGGTATCGCAGCCGACTTTATGACCCAATCCGTTGACTGGCAATGGCTACGAGACTATATGCTCCAAGAAGCCGCAGCACAAGATGAAACCATCAGTAGCGACAACGATTGGCGATACAACCTCTACTCCTTCTTCAATTGCACCGACGCTGCCTACCGTGTGGACGGCTATCGAGCAGCTTACACCGTGGATTTCAGAGAGGCGGGCAAACCCGAAGCATGGGGAGAATACTATGGCAGCATTGGCGAGACCGATGTACAACTGCCTTCGCAGGTGACAGAGACCTATATTCTACCTATCCCCACCCACCCTATGGGGCATGCTTTCTTGGGTTGGTACACCACTGCCAACTTTGAGGGCGAAGCAGTGTTGGCTATCCCTGCTGGTTGGGTAGGAACGCTATATGCCAAATGGGACGGCATAAGCACCTCTATAGAAAATATCCCAACCGACAACACCATGCGTATCTATGATATTATGGGTCGTATGGTAGGAACGGATATACATACTGTAGGAAAGGGTGTGTTTATTATAGAGCAAAATGGACAACGAATAAAAACAATTCGATAAAACAAACAATTAACCATTATTATTAACTTTCAAATCAAAACGCATGAAAAAAACAATGCTTTTTGTGGCAGCTTGCCTTATGAGTCTGGCTGCCAGCGCACAGGTACTCGAAGTAGTATCTATGCAACAACTACCTATCGCTGCTCAAGCAGACATGAAGGTAGCAGGTATTAGTCCTGCAGGTGATTACATTCTTCTCACCACTGGTTCTAACCAAGGTCTGCAACGCTACGACCTTGAGAGTCAAGCACTCACCACCATCACCGACGCTGCTGGTGCTGGCTACAATGTGCAAGTGAGCAACAATGGTCAAGAGGTTGTGTATCGCGAGACAACTATCGACCGCAACAACTTGCGCCAAAACAAAGTTGTACGCCTCAACATGTACAACCAACGTCAAAACGTAGTGGCTCGTGGTCAACGCGACATGAAACACATGGCTACCTCTGACAACCTCACCAGCGTGAGCATCAAGGATCGCCTTATCGTGTTGAAACGCAATGGTCTCACCACCACATTGGCTCCTAACGGCATGAACGAGAGCTACATTTGGCCTTCTGTATCTCCTGACGGCAGCAAGATTTGCTACTATGTATGTGGTAACGGTTGCTGGGTAGCTAACATCGATGGTAGCAACCCACAATACATTGGTCACAAGTGCCAAGCAGCGAAGTGGTATGACAACAATACCCTCGTAGCTATGGCCAGCGAGGACGATGGTCACTTCACCACTGCTTCTGCTATTGTTCTCTACACATTGGACGGCAAGAAACAAACATTGACCAACGACTCCATGATCGCTATGTATCCTTACGCAGCAGAGAACGTTATCGTATTCTCTACTATCGAAGGTGAAACTTATTTGTTGAACGTTAAATAAGTAAGCAACTATGAAAAAGATATTTATGATTCTGGCAGCAGCGTTGCTGTGCATGTCAATGTCTGCTAAAGACTTGACTGGCATTAAGTTCTATGTCAACCCTGGTCATGGTAGCTTTGGTCCAAACGACCGTCCTATGGCTACTATCCCTTATCCAGCATTGCCTACGACAGGTATGCCTGATACTTGCGGTTTCTATGAGTCAAACACCAACTTGCAAAAAGCATTGTACCTCGGTCAAAAACTCTTGGCTGCAGGTGCAGAAGTGATGTACTCACACACCGAGTGCGGTCCTTGGCCATACGAGATGAAGAACGGCGATTATCCAGATTACACATTCAATAAAGACGGTAGCATTGCGGATCCTACTATCGGTTGGCAATACTCTGATGGATATTTCTGCCACCCAGACTACGAGAAGTACAACCGCAACCTCGTTGAAATCACCGAGGAGGTAGAGGCTAACAACATTGACTACTTCATCTCTATCCACTCCAACGCGAACACCGAGGGTAGCACTGCTAACTTCCCATTGATGCTTTATCGTGGTCCAGACGATCGCACTTCTGCAAACTCTGTAGATGGTGCTGACTATGTAGAGGGTAGCTATGAGAAAGCTCAATTCTGCAACGAGGAGAAACTGAAAATCATGAAAGCGGGTATTGATGTACCATCATCAACTAACCTCAATATCCGTGGTGACTGGAACTTCTATGGTAGTCACAGTGGTCGTACACACGCTAACGGAAAAACTTATCAAGGTTATCTTGGCGTATTGAAACATGGCGCCAGTGGTTTCCTTTCTGAGGGTTATTTCCACACCTATCAACCTGCTCGTCACCGTGCATTGAATTATGACTATTGCCATATGGAGGGTCTGGATTACTACCGCGGTATCATCAACTACTACGGCGCTGACAAAGAGACTGTAGGTTATATCGTAGGTACAGTAAAAGACCAATACAACAAGATGAGCCACAAGCTCTACACCTATACTCCTAAGTCTAACGACCAATGGGTGCCATGTAACGGTGCTGAAGTTATCTTGAAGAAAGG
>CALZHO010000154.1 GCA_945787425.1 uncultured Bacteroidales bacterium | reverse complement strand
GCCTATCTTCTGTGCGATGCGGCGTTTGAAGGTGCTGACGCCTGTAGCGGAGTAGTGCATCCAATCTGCCAGTTCCTCCAATGAAGCGTTGGGATAAAGGAGCATATAGGTGCAGAAGACATTCTCGCGGTTGGAGAGTTGGTAAGTCTCCAACTGAGATAACCAGTCGTGGAGTTGGGGTTCTAAGTCTTTTTTGAGTTCGTTGTAGTCGTTCCACTGTTTGCGAGGGCGTGGATAGGTGGCGCGGATGTCAGACAGTTGGGCACTGACAGACAAGTCATCTATCTGATGATGTGCTACTTGCAGGCGGCGGGCAGCATATCGGCGGTGCAGCACGATAGCGATAACCAATAGCAAACAGGCGACGAATAAGCATAAGAGCGTAATCCACGCCCAACGATAGGGATAAGGATTCACCAGATGTTCTTCTAACAACGTGAGTGCTCCGCGGTATTTGCCGACTTGTGCGTTGAGCAGGCGGTTGGCATCTTGGCGTGCGTGGGCATAACGGCTCAGTCGCTCAATATCGTTGTTGGCCTTGGCTTCCTGCATGAGGCAGTAGTAGGCATTGACTAAGTCGTTGGGGTCAGCAGATTGCTCGACAATAATTTGTGCGTAAGGCAATGCCGATGCTTGGTCACCCATGTCGAGATAGACTTGCATGAGTTTCTTATAGGTATAAAGGCGGTCTTCTTCGTATTGCCAGAGGTCTAAAGCTTGGTGGAAATAGTAGAGGGCAGAGTCGTATTGGAGTTGCTCGTAGAAAAAGAGGCCTTGGGTCTCGTAGTAGCGCGCGAGGTAGTAGGCGTCTAAGTTGTAGGATTGGGCGATACGGAGCACACTGTCTGCCTGAGCGAAGTGGTGGAGGTAGGTATGGAACTCGCTGACATCCAATAGGGTGTGTGCGTAGTACCAGTCTTTGCCACTGGCTTTGAATGCCTCGTTGGCACGGAGGAAGAAGATGAGGGCGAGGCTGTCGCTTTCGTTTTGTTTGCTGATATGTGCCAAACAGGAGTTGATGCGCCCGCGATAAATAGGATCGTCTATCTGCGCGCGGTCGGCTGCGATATAGTGCGCTGCGGCTTGAGTGATTTGGTTGTTGAGACTGAGATGGCGACCCATATAGTAGTGGGCTTTTCCGAGTTGGTTGTGCGCGAAGATTTTGGTAAAGGGTTTGTCGAGCGTGCGGATGGCTTGCTGAAGCGCTGCGGTGTCGGGATAGAGCAAGTGTTCGTGTTGGTCCAGACTGTCTGCCATGGCGATAGTGTGCTTAGCTTCCTGGTAGCGGGTGGTATAGCTGCATGAAAGGAAGAGCAAGCAGAAGAGAAGATATGTAAGATGACGAACTGGTTGCATAATAAGCGGTATTGATTTGGATTTCGTTTGCAAAGGTAGTAAAAATATTGGACGTGAGCAAGAGTGTGGGTGAATTGTACATGATTTTGCGAGAGGAATGATTGATTATGTGGCAGTTGTGGGGATTTTGTACAGATGTAGTATTTAGTGTAAAGTGTAAGGTGTAAAGGCAGGGATATAAAAAAGAACTACCCAGCCTTTTAGCCGGGTAGTTCTTAGTTGTATATCTATTAGTCAGATAGATTAGTAGGATGTGCGTTGGGTAGCCGCATAGTTGATCTTCAGTGCATATGCACGGCGAAGTTCTTGCTTGATGTCTGCAATGATACCCATCTTCGTTTCCTTGTCTGCTTTGATAGAGACAGTCATCAGACCTTGGTCAGACTCTTTCATAGAAGAACGCTCGTTGATGATATAATCACCAATCTCTTTAGCGTCAGCAAAAGCATCGTCCAACTGGATACGTGTCTCAGCACCGTATTGTTTGCGGAACTCAGCAGTAGGAGTACCTACGTAGATGTAACGAACTAATGATTTCTTTTCAAGTTTAGTCAACTCAGTTGCTTGTGGGTTCTGGATAGAAACCTTGTATGTAACCTCTTTCATAGAGGTAACAGACATGAAGAAGAAAAGCAACATGAAGATGATATCTGGCAATGAACTGGTGTTCAATGCAGGCATCTCGCGTTTATCGTTTCTACGAATTTTTGCCATAATTACTTTCCTCCATAATTTTTAGGTTCAGCCTCAGAAATCTTTTGAGGATAAATCTTTTGGATTTTCTTTTGCCACTCTTCATCCAACTCTGTGTAAGGAGTGTGGAAGTATTTTTGAGCGCATTCCTCACGCAACTCATTGTATGCTGCCACCAATTCGTTCTGCACCTCCAGATATGCTTGGTACTGTGTCTCTGCATCGTTTTGCACAGAGATTACGTGTTCCTTAGTATATTGAAGTGTACCAAATGGCTGACCAAAATCCTCCTCAAAGAGTTTAGGCATATTTGGGTCGTCATTAGCATTGAGAATGAACTCCTTGGCTTTAGCGCGCAGTTGACGTACATCGAGTTCTTGCCCTTGCACAAGGAGTTTGTTCTCCCAGTTGATCTTCACAACAAACAAGTTACGTTTGTTGATATCGGTGTCCTCGACCTTTTGGTCTGGTGGAATAGGTGCAGGCAAACGACGTGCGAGACCTTGATTCACATCCATAGAGGTGGTCACCAAGAAGAAAATGAGCAGCAAGAACGAGATGTCTGCCATAGAACTGGCGTTTATCTGCGGAATTTTCTTTGCCATAATCTTAATTTACAATTAGACAATTTACAATATGTATATAGTAAATGCCGTAATTACTTTTTAACTCGTGTATAAATAACACCCCAAACAAGCGCAGCTACAGTAGAAGCGGTAAGGATGTAAACAAGGTACATGATAGCGTCGCTCATGCGTGCCATGTTACCTACGTTGTCGGTACCTTCGTAACCAAGAATCTCAATTTTCTCAGGGCTACCCAAGAACCAGCAGAGAGCGCAAAGAGCTACAGCAGCCAGCACAACCAAAACAGAGGTCAAACCACGTTTAGGGTCCACTTTGAAAGTCGCAACAAGCTTAGCGATAACGAAACCGAAAGTAACAAGGATAACAAGAACTACGAGCGCATAAATCCAATAGAGGAGTACATTGGTGAACTTAGGGATATCCAAGAAGTCACCAGCCACCTCCAACGAACCTTCAGAGCCCCCGAGGAAGAACAACGCAGTAGCTACGATGCCTACCACCATGAGCACCCAGAGGGTTACTTTTGGGAATAATTTATAATTCTTCATAATAATCTATAATTTTGCAAGTTTAACAATAAGAGTTCTGCACAATGCAAAATAGATTATTTCTTTTGTGCTGCGTCGTATTCAACCACGAGGTCGAGGAGGCTGATAGAGCTATCCTCCATCTCATTAACGAGACCCTCGATCAAGCTGAGGATGTAGTTATAGAATACTTGAAGAATAATAGCGATGATCAAACCGAGGAGGGTTGTCAAAAGAGCGACCTTGATACCACCAGCCACAACAGTAGCAGAGATATCACCTACTTGTTGGATCTTATCGAACGCTTGGATCATACCGATGATGGTACCCAAGAATCCCAAAGATGGAGCGATAGAGATGAAGAGAGAAATCCAAGAGAGGTTCTTCTCCAAAAGACCGAGTTGAACACCACCGTAAGAAGCTACAGTCTTCTCAACTACGTCAACGCCCTCACTATAACGGCTCAAACCTTGATAGAAAATACTTGCTACAGGACCACGAGTGTTGCGGCATACTTCCAAAGCAGCCTCAATACCACCATTCTTCAAAGCTTTCTCTACCTCAGCCAAGAGCGCTTTGG
>CALZHO010000153.1 GCA_945787425.1 uncultured Bacteroidales bacterium | reverse complement strand
ACATAACAAAACAAAAACATATAACGCAAAACATTACAAACATGATAGATTACATCAAAGGCGACCTGACTTTCTTAACCCCTACCTACGCGGTGATTGAAGCAGCAGGAGTGGGGTATCAGATAAACATAGCATTGACTTCGTATTCTGCGCTGTCAGCCTACCACCAACCCCTCCCTAAAGGGAAGGGAGGTCTTGAACAAGAAGAGACGAAAGGTGTGATTTGCAAACTATTCGTCACGGAAATTATCCGCGAAGATACACACGACCTGTTCGGTTTCTTCACGACAGGCGAGCGTGAGTTGTTTGTGATGTTGATGACAGTGAGCGGCATCGGAGCGAACACTGCACGAATGATTATGTCGGCCTACACAGCAGCGGAAATACGACAGATCATTGCCACAGGCAACGCACGCGCATTGTCGCAAGTGAAAGGTCTGGGTCCAAAGACGGCTCAACGCATCATTGTGGATTTGAAAGACAAAGTGCTGAAGATAGACCTTGGCTCGGAGGCGAGCCAAGGTGGTTTGGAGGACGCCGCAAGCGGCTACAGTTTAGAGTTGAAAGGCGAGGATAGCGAAGTAAAACAAGAGGCGGTGAGTGCGCTGACGATGTTAGGCTTTGCTGCGGCTGCCAGCGGCAAAGTGGTGGATAAGATTCTGAAAGAAGATCCAAGCGCAAGCGTGGAGAAAGTGATAAAAATGGCATTGAAGATGCTGTAGAGTGGTGTAGAGTTGTTTAGAGTGGTGTAGAGTTGTTTAGAATTGAATAAAGTGAAAGGCACGGATATAGTGAAAAAGTTACTTATCATATTATTGGCGATTGGGAATGGGCTGTTGGCAATGGCACAAGATGACACATTGGAGATGGTGGTGGATACTGCCATCATGGCACCCATGCAGGTGAAAGGAATAGGGGTGGATAACTATGACGAATTAAATCGCGTGCCCAGCAGCTTGGATTTGCAAGACCCAGAAAATGTGAATACGACGGTAGAATATGACCCGTTGACGGGCAACTATGTGGTTCGTACTCGCATTGGTGACGTGGAGATTGCGACCCCCTATATGATGACAGAAAACGAATACCGTGCGTACAGCGAACGCCAACAAATGGGACAGTTCTGGCAAGAGAAAATAGGTGAAGTAGAACATAACAACGAAAGAAAATTCGACATCACCGATATGAAGTTTAATATCGGTCCCGCAGATAAGATATTCGGTCCAGGTGGCGTGCAAGTGAAATTGCAAGGTTCGGCGGAATTGTTGTTTGGCTTCAAACATCAGTTTATAGACAATCCTGCACTGACCCAGCGTTCGAGGAATAATAATATTTTTGATTTTGATGAGAAGATACAGCTGAGCGTGAACGGCAAAGTGGGCGATAAGTTGAACTTCAATATGAGTTATAACACAGAGGCGTCGTTCAGTTTTGATCAGCAGAACTTGAAGTTGAATTTCAAGGGGCAGGAAGATGATATTATACAGTCGTTGGAGGCAGGTAACGTGTCGATGACGCTGAATAACAGTTTGATACGCGGAAGTAGTGCGTTGTTTGGTGTGAAGACGGATTTGAAGTTTGGCAAGTTGCGCGTGCAAGCATTGGTGTCACAGCAGAACTCAGAGAGTCAGAGCGTTAGCAGCAAAGGTGGAGCGCAGACAACGAACTTTGAGGTGGCGATAGACAGTTATGACGAGAACCGTCACTTCTTCTTGGGTTACTATTTCCGTGATAATTATGAGCAAGCGATGAAAGCGTTGCCGTACATAGCCAGCGGTGTGACGATTAACCGCATTGAGGTGTGGGTGACAAACAAACGTGGCAACTATGATGAGGCACGTAATGTGGTGGCTCTGACGGACTTGGGCGAATATGATGCGAAGCATATTCAAAACAGCAAGTGGAGTGCGACGGCGGGTGCACGTACTCCGTACAACAAAGCGAATAGACTATACGAGACATTGGTACAGGATAACCCCAGCGTGCGCGATATTCAGCAGGTGAGTAGCGTGATGCAGTCTATTGGGATGGAAATGAGCGAAGACTATGAGAAGATAGAGTCGGCTCGATTGCTCAAGAGCAGTGAATATACATTGAATGCGGCGTTGGGATATATCTCTCTGCGCGCAGCGCTCAACCAAGACGAGGTGCTGGCGGTAGCATATGAATACACCTACGCAGGTAAGGTGTATCAGGTGGGTGAGTTCTCAACCGATGCGGGCGAGTCGCTGAAGGCACCGAACGCCTTGCTGCTGAAGATGCTGAAGAGTAGTAATAATGCGCCAATAGCGAAGAATAGAGGCACGTGGGATCTGATGATGAAGAACGTATATTCCATTGGCGCGAGCCAGATGAGCAGCGATAAGTTTGAACTGTTTGTCCAATACCGCAATGACTCGGTGGGTACGAACATGCAGTACCTGATGGAAGGCAATATCAAAGGCAAGCAGTTGCTTCGCGTGATGGGGCTTGATCGTTTGGACTCTCGCAACAATGCTTCGCCTGATGGCAAGTTTGACTATGTGGAGGGCTACACGGCACTGTCTTCTTCGGGTAGAATCATTTTCCCTGTACTGGAACCATTTGGTAGTCACTTAGGCAGAGAGATAGGCAATCCTGCGATAGCGGATAGGTACGTGTTCCAAGAATTGTACGACTCGACCTTGGTGAGCGCACAGGAGTACACGGAGAAGAATAAGTTTATGCTGGTAGGTAAATACAAAGGTTCTTCGGGTAATGAGATTCGCTTGAACGCGATGAATGTGCCACGCGGAAGTGTGGTGGTGACAGCTGGCGGTGCGACATTGATTGAGAATGTGGATTACACGGTGGATTACACAATGGGCGTGGTGACTATATTGAATCAGTCCATCTTGGAGTCGGGCACGAATGTGGACGTGAAGTTGGAAAATCAGGCACTGTTCTCGATGCAACGCAAATCGCTGTTCGGTGCGAACTTGGAATATGAGTTCAACAAAGATCTGACGATTGGTGGTACCATCATGCATATGAATGAGCGCCCTATCACTACGAAAGTGAATACAGGTAGCGAGCCACTTGCCAATACTATCTGGGGTGTGAATGCCCATTGGAAAACGGAAATGCAATGGCTGACATTGCTGATAGACAAAGTGCCATGGATCAATGCGACCGCACCATCTACCTTCCAAATCAATGCGGAGTTTGCTCATCTGATACCTGGTCACACCAAGGAGGTGGGACAAGTGGGTACTGCCTATATCGATGATTTTGAAGCGACAAAGACGAATGTGGATATTCATTATCCTACCTATTGGCGATTGGCTTCTACACCAAGCATGGATAAGTATCCAGAACATGCACTGAGCAACAATATTCAATACAACAAGAATCGTGCGCTGTTAGCATGGTACACAGTGGACCCTATCTTTGGTAAGCCAAGTAGTAATACGCCTAAACATATAAAGGATGATGTGAATCTGATGTCTGACCATCGCACGCGTACGATATATGAAGAAGAGGTGTATCCGAATAAGCAAGTGTTGGCCAATGCAGATACACGTTTGCCTGTGCTGAACTTGAGCTATTATCCAGATGAACGTGGACCATACAACATATCGGCGGATGAGATAGGCACAGACGGTAAACTGACCAACCCACAAGACCGTTGGGGCGGTATCATGCGTAAGTTGGATAACACCGATTTTGAGAAAGCGAATATCGAATACATTGAGTTCTGGTTGATGGACCCATTCCTGACCAACCCTGATGCGAATTATGAGGGCGGTGA
>CALZHO010000152.1 GCA_945787425.1 uncultured Bacteroidales bacterium | reverse complement strand
CGCCTTCTACAAAGATTTTGATGCCTATAAGAATGAGGATCACGCCTCCGAGCAAGGTTACGTTCATTCTCAGCCGCGTGCCTACCAAATGACCGATCACAAACCCTGTCATGGAAAACAGAAAGGAGGTAGCTGCTATCACTCCCACTGCTATCCACAGCACGTCGGGGTGAGGAATAAAGATAACTCCAGTAGCCAAGGTATCAATCGAAGTGGCAAACGCCAACGACAACAAACCAAGAAAGGAGAAATCGGCTAAATGTGCCGCATTGTCATCGCCGTGGAGCGAGTCATAAATCATCTTACCACCAATAAATCCAAGCAATGCAAGGGCTATCCATGGGGCAAAACGCTCAAAGAATGTAGCGAACAGACTGCCCGCGAAATAGCCAATCAAGGGCATGCCCGCGTGGAATACGCTAAAAAGCAATGCCATGAGTATGGGTTTGATATAGCGAGGCACATAGCCATGAGGCGATGTCAATCCCTTGCACACCGAAACGGCAAAGCAGTCCATGGCTAGTCCTATTGCTAATAATACGATCGTTATAATGCTCATCACTCTAATCTCTAAAATCGTTTCGTGCGATAGCGTGCAGCGATTTTGCCTTTGGCAATGTTGGTGAGTTTGGTTTTGACAAACTGACGACGGATAGGCGAGATACGGTCGGTGAAGACATGTCCCTCCAAGTGATCATACTCATGCTGAATAATGCGCGCAGCAAAACCATCATAGGTTTCCGTATGCTCGGTGAAGTTCTCATCCATATAGCGAATCGTGATGCTGGCAGGACGAATCACATTCTCCGATATACCAGGCAATGAAAGACACCCCTCCGAGAAAGTGGCATCATCTTCACTTTCCTCTATAATCTCTGGATTGATAAAGACCTTCTTAAAATCCTGACACTCAGGATAGTCCTCTGCCAGTTCGGTGCCATCTACGATGAATAGGCGAATGGCCTTGCCTATCTGTGGCGCCGCCAATCCGCAGCCCTCAGCCACTTCGAGCGTCTCCCACATATCCGTGAGCAACTGCTGAAGGTCCAACGACTCGGGAGTAATATCTTCTGTGGGCTTGCGCAACACAGGTTGTCCGTATAAATATATTGGTAATATCATGTGTTTAGTGTTTAGTGAACGCGGCAGAGCCGCTACTGTTTAGTGATTATCTCAGGCTATCCAGATAACCTTCCAGGATGATACAAGCGGCGAGTTTGTCCACCACCGATTTGTCTTGGCGTTGGCTCTTCTTCATTCCCCCAGCAATCATGGCTTGATGGGCCATGACTGAGGTAAAACGCTCATCATATTCCTTCAAAGGCATATTGGGAAACACTTTGCGAAAGCGATTGATGAAAGGTTGAATATACTGCATCGACTCAGAATCCTCGCCATTCATCTGATAAGGATGACCTATGACCACCTCATCGACTGGCTCTTTGGCAAAATAGTCTCTCAACCACGCTTCTAACGTGTGTGTGGGGATAGTAACAAGCGGATTAGCCGTTATGCGGAGCATATCCGTAACGGCTAATCCTGTTCGTTTACGACCGAAGTCTATTGCAAGAATACGTCCCATTAGTCAGCGAGTGCTGCGTACTTATCGTCCATACCAAGACGATAGTAGAGCGAACGAAGCGAGCGCTTGAAATCGTAGTTATCTGGCTCTAATTCGTATGCTTTCTCGAAATATGGCAACGCCTTTTGGAAAGCAGCATCAATCTCTACTTTGGCTTTGGCATATGCTTTTGCATCCAAGTATGCAGCGTCATCATTGAGTTTGTTGCCCAAATCTACGTATGCGAAGCCCAATGTCTCCAAGAAAAGTGCATTATTTGGCTCAATAGCGATAGCCTGCTCAAATGCCTTGAATGACTCTTCAAAACGACCAATACGAGCGAGGATAGAACCCTTAGAGTTGTAGTATTGACCTACATTAGGCTCGCGAGCGATAGCAATATCCAAATAGTCAATAGCTTTCTCTTCTTGACCAGAATTAATGTAGAGGTTAATCAAGTTTTGCATGAACCATGGCTCCTCTGGGAAAAGATCAATGCAACCCTTGATAAATTCCACTGCATTTACAGTGTCTTTTTGCTCAATATAAATTTGGTAGATATACTCGTTAGCATAGATAATCTCTTTGCGCAGAGCGTTAGCATTAGCATGCTCGCTGTTCATACGCTTCAACGTAGCAATCGCCTCCTCATAGCGTTGTGCCTCATATGCAAAACGACCAGCGTAGTAGAGACATGTGTAGTAACTGGAGTCACGGAGCAACTTAGCCAATTCCTCTGGATGATCTTGCATAATCTTAGAATCTGGAATATTGCAATGAGCCATAAACATATCGTATGCCAACGATGGGTCATTAGCCTCATACGCATTAAAACCAGCAGCAATCATCGGTTGGAATTGGAAATACTCAGTCATCTTAGGCAAAATGCTCTTAGGAGTACGTGTGTCGTATTTTGCTCTACCTTTTTTGTCATAGGTAGGCACCAAAGCCAATTCGTAGGCTTTGTTCCAATAGTTAACTGACTCATATACAGCAGCACCCCATTGATCAATATTGATATTTTGACCCATTTGGCGTTTGAGATTATTGGTCTCAAACTCTTTATAGCCAATGAATCCTGCTATATACCATGTATTAGCCAGATCCTTGGTCTCATCATTTTGAAGTGCCTCTGCGATAGCTGCGCGAGCACCTGCATAATCAGGTGTTTCTGCATCAGCAAGACTGCGAGCAGTACTAACGTTTTTCTTTTGAGCGAAGCAGCCAGCGCTTATCAGCACGAGAGCTGCAAGAAAAATTGATTTTTTCATACTAATAGTATTGTTTTTGGTTGTTAATATTCTAGGGTTCTAGATAATCTAGTGGAACTAGTAGAAATAGTTGGTCTAGTAGATCTATTTTATTCCTCGGTAGTGGTCTCTTCGGCAGCTGCCTCGGGTGCATCAGTAGCCTCTTCCACCTCCTCTTTTGGCACCACGCAACCAAACATGAGCGTATCGTTGCGCTTTTGGAGTTCAATGAGTTTCACACCCTGTGTAGCACGTCCCATCACACGGATAGTATCCATCGCCATACGGATAGCGGTACCCGATTTGGTGATGAGCATGAGGTCTTGCTCATCGGTCACAGCCTCCAGACCAATCAGGTTACCCGTCTTGTCGGTCAGGTTCATAGTCTTCACGCCCTTACCGCCACGGTTGGTGATACGATAGATTGGCTCGCCATTCTCATCATCGAGGTCAGTACGCTTACCGAAGCCCTTCTCTGAAATCACGAGCACAGACTCCTTACTACCCTCCTCTACACAAATCATGCCAATCACGCGATCTTGACCATCTTCGTCCAACTTGATTGCCCGTACACCCGTTGCTGTACGCCCCATTGGGCGAACGGTGTCTTCTGGGAAGCGAACTACTTTACCGTTGTACGAAGCCACCAGCATCTGGCTATTGCCATCGGTGAGTGTCACGCGAATCAAGCGGTCATCCTCGCGCAGACCCAGCGCAATAATACCGTTGGCACGTGGACGGCTGTATGCTTCCAAGGTGGTTTTCTTCATCAAACCGTTCTTTGTCGCGAAGATGAGGTAGTGGTTTTGTACATACTCCATATCGCTCAGGTTCTTCACGTGGATAAATGCGCAGACCTTGTCACCCTTTTGAATATTGATCATATTCTGCAACGCACGACCTTTCGACTGGCGGTTGCCCTCTGGCAACTCATATACTTTGGTCCAGTAGAGACGACCC
>CALZHO010000151.1 GCA_945787425.1 uncultured Bacteroidales bacterium | reverse complement strand
TATAGTACTCATCCGAAACAAGTTTCAAACCAGCCTCAAGATCTTTTTGGATATTCATAAAAGTGTGATACAACGAACCACCAATCCAAGCTGTATCGCCATTGAGGTCTAAACCAACCTCCAATTCTGGACCGCGTGAGTACACAGGAGCCACCTTGGTCTCTGGTTGCATCATATAGGTAAGACCGAGGTCCTTCTTGCTATCTTCCACGTTCTTCCACGCTTGGCAGAATACACCAGCCAGCAAGAAATGGTGATATGCACGAGAGAGCAATGCCTCGCCCTTTTCCGCATCCATATTGATGCCTTGAGCTTCGAGTTTCTTGATAGCCTCAAGCGCAGAGTTTGCAGTAGCAATAGCTGTATAGTGAGCATCCCAAATCTGTTTTGGAGAGTCGTTGCTTGATTGCTTAACAGGTCTCCAAGCAAAAATATCGTTATACATTTCATCCAATGGATTAACTGCATTGGCTTGACCAGTCTTTGGGTCTGGCACGTTGTTGTCAACCACTTGATCGGATGAATACTCACATAGAGGAGCACTATTCGCTTCTGTATAAGCACTCACCAACAAAAGTTGTACTTTCTCTTTGGAGTCAATAGTAGCACGCAAGTCTGGCTCTTTATCCAAGAAATTACAAGCCGTTGTAACTAATGCTAACAAAGCAATGATAACAAATATATTCTTTTTCATTTTCATATTCCTTTCTTAATTAAGTGTTAGGTTTGATTAGAATCCTAATTTTACGGTCAATGTGAATTGGCGTGGAACAGGAGAAGACACACCACCTGTGTTATAATACTCAGGGTCACGTCCGTTCAACTTCTTGTCAGCGTATGCCAACCACAAGTTGGTTGCACTCACCTTCACACCAAAACTTGATACTGCGTTTTGTCCCTCTAAATACTTCTTAGGCAAATCGTATGCCAAAGACAATTCCTTGAGTCGGATGAAATCACCCTTAGCCACACGCTCGGTAGAATAGTTGTATGCAGAATATGCATTGCTGAGTGCATCGATCTCACGCATTTGACGAACGGTAGGAATGGATGGGATGGTTGTAACATTCTCATCACCAGGTACCATCCAGCGGTTCTTCATTTCCTTCATGCTGGCTGTAAGGTCGCTATAGTCGCTGCTATATACAGGGCAGAGGTTATCCAGACGGAGTACGTTACCGAAGCTATAGGTAAAGAACACATTGAGTTTCAGACCTTTCCAAGAGAAGGTATTACCAAACGAACCAGTAATCTTAGGATCAATAGTACCCTCGTATTTCAAATAATCTATATCTTCGTATTCTTGGAAGTAGATAGCTGCATAGTTACCAGGCCCCACTACTTGAGTATGCTCAGCGTCAATGAAGAATGTAGGAAGACCTTCTTCAGTCAAACCAGCGAATGGAATACTATAGAGCGCACCAATTGGACGACCTTCAGTACGACCCACACCATTTACGAGTGAATACACTTGTGAACGTGAATCCAACTTTGTGATGGTATTCTCTGCCCAACCGAAGATCCAGTCGGTAGTCCACTTAAAGTCCTTGGTCTTGATATTGGTGGTTGAAATAGTAAACTCGCAACCGGTTGACTCCATAGTAGCATCATTCGCCAACTTGGTGGTAACACCACCCACACCCATGGTTTGAGTATAACCGATAAGGTCAAAGTTGTTACGACGATACCAGTCAAACTCTACATTCACGCGATTGTCCACAAAACCAAGAGCTACACCGATATTGAGCTCATGTTTCTTCTCATAGGTCAACTCAGAGTTCTCCAATGCTGCAAGGCTAATAGCAGACTCATTTGCAGATGTACTTGGACGCCATGGGGTAAATGACTGGAACACTGCTAACGAGTTGCTTGCAGGGCCACGGTCAGCGGTCAATGAGTAACTTGCCTTCAAACTTGCATATGTCCAAGCCTTGCCAAATGTAGGCGCCCACCATCTCTCCTCGTGCGCATTCCACGAACCAGATACGTTCCATGTAGGCAACCAGCGCGCTTGGCGGCTCTTACCCAACATATTCGAACCTTCATAACGAATCGTCCCGTTGATGGTATAACGTCCTTTGTATGAATAAGTTGCCATTCCGAAGAATGCGAGGTTACGCAGGTATTGGAAACTATTAGAATAGTATTCTGAACCTTCTTCTTGACTTTGCTTAAAGAGGCGATAATCCACATATGGTTTACCACCGTTGTTGTATTGATAACCCCAACCACGGAACCATGTCGCTTGACGGTCGGTAGAGTTCAACTCAGAACCTGCAAACAAGTTGAGAATATGATCTCCAGTCTTACCCAAGTCCGCATTGTAAGCAACTGTAGCACGGAGGTCCATAGAAGTCAATGAATATTCGGTCAAGTCATAGATACCACCCTTTGGCAATACGGTCTCAGGCAATGCCAATGGATTGTCTGGATCGGAATAGAGATATGGGTTGGCGTCGCGAATAGTAGCATTCTCTGGATCAACACCTGCACGATATGCACGTGCTTGGTTGCTATCGTCCTTAATATTGTGCTCTTGGCGACTTGAATAGTAACGGATAGCTGCCAATGCAGAAATCTCAAGACCACGAACAGGCTTCCAGTTAATATCACCTTGGAACTTCAAGTCGGTTACTTTGATGTCAATATAGTTGTTTGCCAACTCATCGTTGATATTGAAATCGCAGTAGTTACGGCGATAAGTCTCCTCAGGATCCATCGCACGCGATGTATTCATCGCATAAGAGAATGGGTTGATATCAAACTCACGACTCACAGTACCATTGATAGGGTCAGTGCTTGCAGAAATAGTACCAGGCGCCTGTTGCTTACGGTAACTACCCATAGTAGCAATACCTACGGTCAGTTTTTGTTTGCTAGTAGTAGGCAATACATCGTAACTAGCATTCATCATTCCCGTAAAACGAGCCACTTCACTGGCTTTGTACCATCCTGGATCTTGCATAGCAGAAAGAGACGCATACACACGTGCGCGCTCGCTACCTGTAGAGAAAGACACAGAGTGATTATGCATTACCGTTTGGTTGAAGAGTTCTGCAAACCAATCGGTATTGCGGAACTCAGCCGCACGCAGATAAGCATTCTTAGCCTCTGGAGTATTAGGCAAACCTACATTGCCATCCTTAGCCGCATCAATCAACGCGTACATACGACCGTACACACCAGAGTTCTTTGCTGCATAGAGCGAAGAATATTCGAGCCAACCCTTGCGCTCAAACTCTTGGTAGATACCCATTTGCTCTTGCGAGTTACAGATATTATAGTCATCATATGAAGGCACCATACGATAGGTAACTTCACCAGTATAGTTCAATTTTGATTGACCAGCTTTACCTTTCTTGGTGGTTACAACAATCACACCCGCCATCGCGCGCGCACCATATATAGAGGTAGCAGAACCGTCTTTCAAGATTTGGAAGCTCTCAATATCCTCCGAGTTGATACCAGAAATTGCACTCGCAATCAAAGTAGTAGCATCACCCGAAGAGAGGTCATCTGCGCTCAACTCCACAGCATCCTCCAAAATGACGCCATCCACCACCCACAAAGGCTTGCTCGCACCGTAAATAGATGTTGCACCACGCACACGGATTTTAGGAGCTGTACCAAAGGTACCACTCACGTTTTGCACGCTCACACCCGCAGCACGACCTTCCAAACTGCGGCTCACATCTGCCACACCTGAAAGCATAGTCTCATCTGCCTCCAACTTGGTAGCAGCACCTGTGAACAAACGCTTATCCTGCTTCACCATAC
>CALZHO010000150.1 GCA_945787425.1 uncultured Bacteroidales bacterium | reverse complement strand
CACCTGCTTGCACTGCCTCGTCAGCAGTCAGGCGCGCAGCCTCCTCCACCAAAGTAGGGTCAAAAGTGGCAGCTTGACCCAATGGTATAGGATAGATGGTGCGGAAACCATGAATGACATCGCGCGCTACAAGCAACGGAATACCTAAACGCGTTTCCTCGACTGCCATACGCTGGAGGCGATTGACCTCGTGTGGGTCAACGATATTGAAAATAGAACCTACCAAGCCCTCACGAATTTGTGCTTCCTTCTCTTCGGCACTCCAAGAAGGGTCGAGTTGGTTCATCTGACCAATCTTCTCCGCGAGCGTCATCTGCGAAAGGAGATGGTCAATCTGCTTCTCAATAGGGTCCTGCGGTTGGCAAGAAACGAGAGCGAAAAGGGCTATTAAAGGAATGAGGCGTTTCATATTCTTACTTGGTTTTTTAAGACAATTAATGTCAATTTTGTTGTCAATTAGGGTCAATTTTTTTTAACAAAAATACGCTGCGCTACGCTTGCTACAAAAATACTAAAAAATCTGGCTTTATATTTATTTTTCAACTCATAAGAATGCAGCACGCTGCATTGGTGAGTTGAAAAACTAAATCAAATTCTTACTTGGTTTTTAAGACAATTAATGTCAATTTTGTTGTCAATTAGGGTCAATTTTTTTTAACAAAAATACGCTGCGCTACGCTTGCTACAAAAATACTAAAAAATCTGGCTTTATATTTATTTTTCAACTCATAAGAATGCAGCACGCTGCATTGGTGAGTTGAAAAACTAAATCAAATCTATAAATAATTCATTAGTCATTTAATTTTACTATGATGGTTTGGACGGAGGAAGCAGGGAGGTTCACCTTCGCATAGTGGTTGCCCAATTGCACAGGAATGGTGGTCTCTGGACCCATGTTGAGGATATTGATGGCATAGGAGCCATCGGTTTTCTCTACGGCACAGAGGAAGATATCTTGGGTCTCGCAATCCGCACCCGTCTTCATGGTAGCAGGGTAGTCCACTTGCAACGCCACATCGCCTGGGCGCATGGAGCGAGAGAACTGCTTGAGTACATAATAATAAGGTGTGTAGTAAATGATATCGTTGGCATAGTCTATCATAACTTGAGCACCTGCGAAATTATTCACGTGGTTAGGTCCGCCAATGGAGTCGAGCACAATGTTCCAATCGCAATAGCCCGTGAGCCAATGGTTGGTGCCATCGATGATATACTGCGCATAGCGGAAGACTGGCGAATACTTGGGGTGTGTGCCACCTGCCCAACGGGTGGAATATGCCCAGTCGGTGGCAATCTTGTCCCACCAGAACGCATCGTTATTGAACCATCCTGACTCTTGGAAGCCAACAGGGTCAGTAACACCGTCCCATGGTGGGCAACCGAGGTTGTCGATACAGCCCTCAGAGTGGAAGATCGTCTTATTAGGGTATTTGGCATGTGCCTCTTCGAGTGTCTCTGGGAAACAACCGATGGTGCTGCCATACCAGTGGACAGCCATACCAGTGGTGTATTGGTTGGCGAGTGAGTCTTGGTAGATAGCATCGGCGTAAGGCATCATCTCGAATATGTTTTGGTCGAAGCCTAAGATAGCCACATCGTCGTGTCCACGGCGGATGAGCGTAGGTGCGAGGTAGTTCTTGATGAACTCGGTCTCCACTTGTGGGGAGAAATCCATGCTCTCCCAACCGCCATCGTTGCCCATAGGTTCGTTGACAGGGGTCACAGACCAGATGTTGACACCTTCGGCCTTCCATGCCTCGATGTAAGCGGCGATATAATTGGCATATGCTTGGTAGTACTTAGGTAGCAGCGCACCGCCACGGGCTACGCCGTTCTCGCGCTCGTAGTACTTCTGGTTGTCTTTCATCCATGCAGGCGCAGTCCATGTGTTCGCCATGATGCGATAGGTGTTGTCCGACTGCCCTTGCTTGATGTTCCAGACGTCCAGCATGAGGTGGTAGAGGTCGTATTGCTCATCCTTCACCTGTGGGTACTTGGAGGCAGGGAAGCCCTCTTTGTCGCGGTTGAGCGAGAAATGCTTCATTTCGGTATCGCCGTCCACCTCGGTGAGGGCGTACTTGCCTTCGACAGAGAAGTCGGATGAGCCGATTTGTGTACGGACTACGGAGAAGTTGGCACCCTCCTCGGAGAAGAGTTCGTGGAGTACGCTCTGGCGTTGCTCGGGTGTGAGGCACGCCAGCACGAAAGCCGAAGACTCGGTGAGCGAGCCACCATAGCCGTCGATGGTCTGCTTGCGCTCATCCACATGGATGGTGATAGCATTGTCGGCTGTGCCCTCGTGGAAAACGACTGCCTTTTGTTCGGTGCATTTGTCGCCCGCAGCAGAAGTGAGCCACACGTGGGTGGAGGGGACTTTGGCGGTGCATGATGCCAGCAAGAAGAGTGATGATGCGATTAATAACTTTCTCATATGACAAATATTAAAACCAAAAATTACCCAATATTTTTTTATTAAAGACAACTTAAACAACCACTGCGCGCGCCAACATTGCGCTTGCATCAGAAATATTTAATAACAATTGAAACGGCATTATATCAATAATTTATTTAAGACAATTAGGGTCAATTATGTTGTCAATTATTGTCAATTCATGTTTGTATTTTGTTTTTCGCTCAAATGAATGCAACGAGTTGCATTGGTGAGCGAAAACAAAAATGGTTACTTGATTTTTTATAGTTCTATTATTAACTGTTTGATTTCGCCATCGCGGGCGAAGATGTGTTGGCTTTGTTCTGGGGTGAGGGTGACACTGCCTGTGCCTTTGCCCGTTTTGCGGTAGATAATCTCTGTGCCACAATACGAGAAGCGCAGTTCGCCATCGCGGAAGTCTGCATCGGTGAGCATGATGGGGCAGAAGGTGATTTGTCCGTCTTGCACTTGTACGCCCAACTCGAAGAAGCGAGAGATGATGTCCTCCTTGACTTGTCCTGTCATGCCCGGTTGTTGCACTCCGCTCATCGATGGTGTGTGTGAGTAGGCATCGAATGGGAAAGAGCCGTACTCGGCAGGGGTCTTGTGGGAGCCGATGCCTTCGCGAATCGCCTTGTAATGGGCGATCAGACTGGACGCAGCTTCGCTGCTATGGGACGGCGTTCCGTCTATTGGATATTGGCTATTGGCTTGAATACATTCACCTACGGCGAGGAGGAGTTTGCTAACCATGTGCCAATAGATACAACCCAGACCTTCGTACTTGTAGAAGGTGCCTGAACGTCCCGTGAACGCATGGTGGTTGAAGAGCTGCTCGTAGAGGTCGAGCAGTTGCTCTGTCTCCTCTGGGGTGATGTTCTCGCTGCTATGTTGGATAGCGCGCAGGAGGAAGTCGGCATTGTTGAAGTTAGCCGAGAAATGTACCTTCCCTATGCAATCCTGCGTGAGGATGTCCGTAGCATGATGAGCCAAGAGACGTTGTACGATAGGCAAGGATAGAGCATCCTCTGGCAGGGTGTTCATATCTAAGAAGGACGCGCGCTTGCGTGCGGGATAGAGCATATAGCTGCGTTGGTCTTCGCGGTAAAGCGCAGATTGGCGCATGGCATCTAAGAGATGGGCTGCTTGCTCAGCATCGAGACGGCGAGAAGAGAGGACTGCCACCTGACCCTCGAGCATCTCATAGAGATGGCTGATGGAGATGGTGCCACGGTCGAACTTCACGAGATTGTAGGCATGGTACAGACCATCTTCGCGCTGGTTGACATCGATAGACTGGTCGATGAAATCGAGCGTCATATTGAGGAACTGGCAAATGAGCGATGCATCCATCTCCACTTTCTTGCCAGAGTGTCCTGCATAG
>CALZHO010000149.1 GCA_945787425.1 uncultured Bacteroidales bacterium | reverse complement strand
GGTATGCAGCAGAAGATTTCTCTGGTTCTCCTGTAATCAAAGTAGATGAAAACTATGTAGGTACACTTTATGCTAAGTGGAGTTTGGCGCCTGTTCTTTACAATCTCAATGGCGGTCAATATAATGAGTATGGTTGGGAAAGTAAGAAAGATATGTATGAAGATTTAAATGTAGATTGGAATGCATTTGCGAATAAAACTAACACATGGCCTGCTTACGCAACAGTATATGGTGTCGGTAACTCCAATAATGGTGTTGCAGGTAAAACAGACGCCACATTCTCTACATTCTTCACAAATGCATCTTACAAGGATAAATGGGGTTGGATGGTGACTTATCTTGATGCGATTGCAACAAAACAAGGTAAAACGCTGCCTTCAACTGATGCAATTCCTTTGCGTTGGGGTGTAGGTAATTTCTTATGTGATGATAACAATGGCTCTACAACATGGCATAAAGCAGTTGATTGTACTGGTGAAGACGGACAATTATATACTGCTCAAGCATACTGCTCATTCACTCTGCCTAACCCAATGTATCCTACCAAAGAGGTTACGCTCAACAACCCAACAAAAGAGGGATATATTTTCGACGGTTGGTATGCTAATGCTGATTTCTCAGGTGCCAAAGTGACCAAAGTGAATGCAGACACCAAAGGCACACTCTATGCTAAATGGACTGAGAAAGTAATAATTATCGACGACAAAGCTGTTAACTCTACTGCTCTTGCAGAGTATAATGGTCAAATAGTAACTGCCAAGGTTACCCGTGCATTTAATAACGATAGTTACAAGACCCTGACTTTGCCATTCGACATGAATGAAGAGCAAATAAAGGCCGTGTTTGGTGAAACTGCGATTGTACACGAGTTTACAAGCGTTGGAGAGGCTAATGACATGTTCTACTTGCATTTTGATCCAACAACAATCATTGAAGCAGGTAAGCCATATATCATTCAATTACCAGAAACAGGTGATTATGATGCAAAAGATGGTTTCACTATTGAGGGCGTAACTATCAATACCACTCCGAATCCTGTTGTACAGGGTGCAATCACCATGAAACCAATATTGGATGGCGGTGGTAGATTGGATCAAGCAAGTCAGTATTGGTTGGCATCTGACAACTATCTCTATAGTGCTGGTGCTCATCCTACTGCATTGCTCGGTTTGCGTGCATACTTTATTAATAGTACAGGAAGACCAATCCGTGCACGCGTGGTTTATGGCGCAAATGAGGCTACTTCTATTCCAACAGTAGTTGCACCAGAGGACGATGTGCGCAAAGTGCTGAAGGATGGACAAATAATCATTATCCGTGGTGAGAAACAATACAATATCCAAGGACAAGTAATCGAATAAGCCAAACATGACCGCTCTCGATTACGGACTCACAATTTCCATAGCAAAGCGGTTACAAATCAAAGTTATGAATATGAAAAAAGTATATATTGCACCTCAATCAGAGATTGTTAGTTTTCGTACTGCAAAAGACATCATGCAGAATAGTAAGGGATTTTTGGATATCTATCCTGGAGTATCAACAGGTAGCCCAACAGGCGGTATTCAGTAACCGACTATTGTGCATCACTATCTAACCAAACAACCACCTCTGCGATGCGGCAGGGGTGGTTGTTGGTGTCTGTAGATTATTGATATCACGTTGACGCTGGACTACATATCCTGCATCGATAGTGTAAGTAGTTCTTGATGGTATGACGCTAATTGTGGGTGTAGCGACAAAAAATAGTCTGCTTTGTCTCGCAACACATGTTGTTCAATATTCTTTGCTTGACGCTTAATCTCGCCTATGCGAAGTTGATTGTCTTGTTCATTAACAAGGATAATATCAATTTCATGTTCTCCTTTCCTATCCCAGAAATTACCAATGAGTGTATATTTACCTTCCTCTCTTGCCTTCTGACGATAATATCGCTCTAACATGATACCCGAAATAGTAGGATAATCACGGATAACAATATCCTTCAGCTGCGCAATGTTGCCTGACTCGATATAACTATTATACTTATAAAAGAAACGGAACCAAATCGTTAGAAAGTTGTCTGCGATAGCGTATTTTACCGATTTGGAAGCTGGTTTGCTGTATATTGGACGATGTTGGGTGATAAGACCAAAGTCTTTGTCTAATTTAGTCATATAACCACCTATCTCCTTTACGCCAATCGCATTTTCTATCTCCCCGCGCGTATTGATGCCTCGAGCAATGCATTCCAATATGGAGAAATAAATACCATATTCTTTTCCAACCTCTTCTATCAACAAGTTTTTACCCTCATTAATAAACAGCGACTGCTCACGAAAAATAGTGTCAATCATTTTTTTCCATGACCACGCCTTGGTTGTCATAAGCAGTTCTACATACCAAGCTACACCGCCTGTAAACGTGTAAAGTGCCAACAAATCATCGTTCGTATAATCGGGATTATAATCATGGAGTATCTCTTTTAACGTGTCAGTACCAAATGCCTGCAGATGAATGATATGGCTTGCACGAGAAAATAATGGTTCTTTCTCGTTCTCAAAGATATGACGCATCATGGAATAAACACTACCACTCAACAGGAGGTTGATACGGCTACGATCCTTATTCAAATCCCATATACGTTGAATATCTCCAATGATAGAACGATCAATATTTTCTAATTCTTGGAACTCATCTATAATCAGTGTAAATGGCTGAATTTGCGAGATACGCATTAAGTGTTCTAATAGCGAAGCAATACGCGTGTACTGACCAATAGGGATATTCAGCGCCTTTTCCGCTTCCTCTACAAATTGTTGACAAAGAATAGCTTCACTCTTGCGAGAAACGAACAGATACACCGCAGGTTTGCTCTCTATAAATTTTAACAACAGTTTGGTCTTACCTATTCGACGACGACCCACCAACACCGTCATTTGCGAATACTCATGAGATGTTGTTTCAATTTCTTGTAGGAGTCGTAACTCCTTTTCCCTATTGTAGAACTTCATAATATTGTAGTTTTTTAGCAAACGTAATGGCCGTTACCGTAATGTACGTTACGATTCCGCTGCAAAGGTACTACTTTTTTTTGATACAGCAAAATCTTTTTTGCTAAATTATTCTATAATATTCTATATATAGGCATTCAGTAACCGACTATTGTGCATCACTATCTAACCAAACAACCACCTCTGCGATGCGGCAGGGGTGGTTGTTGGTGTCTGTAGGTCATTGAAATGTTTTGGTATATATCTTCAATTTTATCTTGGAAAATCTTCAATATTACTACGGAAAATCTTCAATTTTCAACAGACTCAAGCAAACTGACAATAAACAAAAAACGCTCTTTCCTCTTCCTTTTTGAAAAAACAATACCATTATTCCTCTTCCTTTTTGAAAAAATAGTGCCATTATTCCTCTTCCTTTTTGAAAAAATTTGCATAATTCATTTATTTTTAGTACCTTTGCAGCGACAAACCAAAATTTATCTATTATGTATATAAATAGAGCTATTGACCAATCGCTTTTAGAGTGGAAAGATAAGTCCAATCGCAAGCCCTTGCTGCTGCGTGGTGCACGCCAAATTGGCAAGTCTACAGCTGTGCGCCAATTAGGAAAACAGTTTGACTACTATATAGAAGCCAATTTTGAGAAAAACTCTTCTCTCAAATCGCTTTTTACATCCAACCTCGTAGTCAAGGATATTGCTGCTGGCATAGGTAATTTATACAGTACCCCTATCGTACCAGGCAAGACCCTACTTTTCTTAGACGAGATACAAAGTTGCCCCGAAGCAATCCATAGTTTGTGGTTCTTCAAAGAAGATTTTCCAGAG
>CALZHO010000148.1 GCA_945787425.1 uncultured Bacteroidales bacterium | reverse complement strand
CCCCCCTTCCCCATCTCCTAAAAATTCCTTAACTTAACACAAAATTTCGACCAATGAACAAACAACAACTCGCCAACCGCATTTGGGCTGCTGCCAATAAAATGAGATCCAAGATAGAAGCCAATGATTATAAGGACTTTATTCTTGGTCTTATTTTCTATAAGTATTTGTCCGACAAGGAGGAAGAGTTTATTGCCGAAACTGCTTGTCCTGAAGAAGAGGACAGAAAAGCGTTCTATAATGACATGTTCGATCCCGATGCTGCAGTGTCAGAATTGGAGTTAGGGGATAATGATAAGGATTACAGTAAGGAGAGAATTCAGAATGCCAATGAAATCCGTAACTACATAAAGAGTGAAAAAGGTTACTGCATCTTCAATAAATATCTTTTCAGCTCTTGGATTGTGGAGGATAAGGATAAAGAGAAGAAGAAAACATGGGAACGTGAAGCTTTTAGTGCTCCGCTTCTAAGTGAGGCACTTGACGCCTTCAGTAGAAATATTGAAAAACCTGTATTTCGTGGCATTTTTAAGGTGCTCCGCGACAGTATGGGTAAGTTGGGCGAAAATGAACCTGCCCAAACGCATGCGCTCAAAGATCTGATTGGGCTTGTGAAAGATATCCCCACCAAGAGCAAGGACTACGATGTGCTGGGCTATATCTATGAATATCTGATAAGCAACTTTGCAGCCAGTGCTGGCAAAAAAGCTGGTGAGTTCTATACCCCCCACGAGGTGTCTCAACTCATGGCGCAGATAGTGGCATCGCACCACAAGGATAAGCAGACTCTTGAAATCTACGACCCCACATCTGGTTCGGGCTCTCTGCTCATAACCATTGGTAAGTACATTGGTAAGCAGGATGATAACCAAAAGATAAAATATTACGCTCAGGAACTCAAGGAGAACACATACAACCTGACGCGTATGAATTTGGTGATGCGTGGCATACACGAGACCAATATTTTCACCCGCTGTGCCGACTCGCTTGAGGAGGACTGGCCCAGATCTGATAAAAACGGTGCCGACGATCCCCTCTATGTGGATGCCGTGGTGAGCAACCCACCCTATTCGCAACACTGGGACCCCACCAGAGCCGAGAACGACGCTCGTTTCAAGAGCTATGGTCTGGCCCCCAAGAGCAAGGCGGACTACGCTTTCCTGCTCCACGAACTCTTTCATGTAAAGCCCGATGGCATAATGACCATTGTGCTACCCCACGGCGTACTCTTCCGTGGTGGCGAGGAGGAGACCATCCGCAAGAACCTCGTTGAGAAGAACAACATAGACACCATAATAGGTCTGCCCGCCAACATATTCTTTGGCACAGGCATACCCACCATCATCATGGTGCTCAAACGCGAGATGTGTCGCGAGAAGAGCAACGATGTGCTCATCATCGATGCCAGCCGCGGATTTATGAAGGATGGCAAGCAGAACCGCCTGCGCGAGTGCGACATAAAGAGGATTGTGGACGCCGTGGCAGCCCGCACCGATGTCCCCGGTTTCGCCCGCTGTGTGACCCGCGACGAGATACGTGCCAACGCCTACAACCTCAACATCCCACGCTACGTCTCCAGCCAAGAGGAGTCCGAGAAGTACGACATCTACGCCACCATGTTTGGCGGTCTGCCCAATGAGGAGGTCGATGCCCTCGCCCCCTATTGGAGTGCCCTGCCCACTCTGCGTGCCGAACTCTTCTGCCCCCGCACGGACCAACCCTATTCGGACCTACGTGTGGAGCAGAACAGTCAGATCATAGACACCATAGAAGCCAATGAGGATGTTGTGACCTTCCGCCAAAACTACTCCCAAGCCTTTGCCGGTTTCGACGAGGAACTGAAGGCGACCCTCATAGATAACTACAAACAAGTGGACGACCTGCGCACCCTTGCTGCCCTAACCACCAACCTCTTCGGTCGTGTTGCCAACCTCCCTTTGGTGGATAAGTACGCAGTCTATCAGCAACTTGCCAACCACTGGCGAGACATCATTACCGACATTGAGATTATGCAGTCGGAGCCAGGTGCCGCGTGTGCTGTGGAGGATGAGATGAAGATTGTGAAGAAAAAAGACGAGGAAAACGAGGTAGCCAGTGGTCGCAAAAAAGGTCGCATAATCCCCTTCCGTTTGGTGCAAGAGACCTACTTTGTTGAGGAGTTGAAGCAGATAGAGGCTTTGCAAGCCAAGATGGCGGAGTGCGAAGCTCAGATTGAGGACATAGTCTCGGAGTTCACCCAGGAGGAGACGGAGAAGTTCTGCGACGCCGAGAAGGACAATGCTCTGGACAAGAAACTTGCGACCAAAGGCACCCGCAAGGGCAGCGACGAGGAACCCGAGACTCTGGAGAAGCTCAAGAAGTTGGTGGCTATCTTCAAGGTGGCGGACGATGCCAAGAAGAGAGTGAAGGTGCTGGAGGAGGAGCTGAACAAAGAGACCGAGAAGAAGATAACGAATCTGACTCCCGAGGATGTGACTCTGCTGCTTCGCAAGAAGTGGATAGAGCCTCTTATGGCGGACATCATGAGCATTGCCAACGAGCTTATGAGCGGTCTGGAGCAGCAGATTACTTCGCTGAGCAATAAGTATGCTCTGAGCTACAAGCAGATAGAGCAGGATTTGGATGACACTACCAGCGAGCTTAGTCGCATGGTGGGGGAACTCACTGGCGATGAGTTTACTCTGCTCGGTCTTAAGGAACTTATTAAGTAACTCTTTTAATCTGTTTTCTGGTTATGGATAGTTTTAAGCCTTTGGTTCGGTTTGCGGGGTTTGAGGGGGAATGGGAGAGGGTTAGATTGGGGGAACTGTTTGAGCGTTCTTCTGAAAAAAATGATTTGACATTTGGTACAGATAAAATAATATCAGTTGCGAATATGTACTTCTTGAAGAACGAGAGAAATGTTCAAGATGACTATTTGCGCACATACAATGTAATGCGATTAGGAGATATAGCTTTTGAAGGACACAAGAGTAAAAATTTTGCTCATGGAAGATTTGTAGAGAATACTATAGGTGATGGAATTGTATCTCATGTTTTTGTTGTTTTGAAGAGAGCAAATGGAGATTATGACTTGAATTTTTGGAAATACTATATCAATGATGAGAATGTAATGGGTTCTATTTTAACTCGTTCTACAAAATCATCGACCATGATGAATGATATAGTTGTAGATGATTTTCTTAAGGAGTCTATTTTAGTGCCTTCTTATGAAGAGCAAAAAGTGATAGGTGCGTTTCTCACAAAATTAGACGAAGCGATAACCCTCCAGACCCAAAAGTTATCGAAGTTAAAGCAAATTAAGGCTGCTTCGCTTCAAAATATGTTTCCGCAAGAGGGGCATAACGTACCTGCGATTAGGTTTCACGGGTTTCGGGGGGAATGGAAATGTGTTAAACTCAATTCTTTTGCTAAAAGAATAACGAGGAAGAATGCTAATTTAGAATCAACACTTGCCCTTACAATAGCTTCTGCGCATGGTTTGGTCTCGCAAATGGATTATTTCAACAATCTTGTGGTTGGTTCTAACATTTACAATTACTACCTCATAAAGAAAGGTGAGTTTGCTTACAATAAAAGTTCTTCAAGTGGTTATCCTTTTGGGTCTGTAAAAAGGTTGGACTTTTATGAAAAAGGAATCTTATCTACCCTCTATATTGTTTTCGATATTGATGAAACTGTATCGTCTGATTATGTAGTTCACTATTTTGACTCCTCTTTGTGGCATTCTGAAATTGCAAAAGTTGCAACAGAAGGAGCTAGGAATCATGGCTTACTGAATATTGGTGCAGAAGACTTCCTTAATATACACATCTCCCTTCCC
>CALZHO010000147.1 GCA_945787425.1 uncultured Bacteroidales bacterium | reverse complement strand
TTGCGCGGAGAATGCGTTCAATCAACTCTTCGCCCAACTCTTTGCCAATCAATGCATTCACGCGGTCGATGTTTAACTCAACAGGGAATGGCGCAAACACTTTACTACCATCTACAGGCGTAGCCGATCTACCATCTACAGCGCAGCGATCTACAATCTCCATCGCAATCTCGCCGCCTGCTACCTCTTGGATGAGCAGTGCGCAGCGTTTGAGTACGTAGAGGGTGTTATTAGGGTCGCAACCGCGCTCGTAGCGGAAGCTGGCATCGGTGGATAGTTGATGACGGCGAGCGGTCTTACGGATGCTCACAGGGTCAAAATAAGCGCTCTCAAGGAAGACGTTGGTAGTTGTTTCGCTGATACCAGAGTCTTGTCCACCGAATACACCTGCTATACACATTGGCTCCTCTGCGTTGCAGATCATCAAGTCTGCTGCTGAGAGAGTACGCTCTACACCGTCGAGGGTCACGAATTTTTGTCCTTCGGTAGCGTTCTTCACGATGACCTTATTGCCTTTGATCTTGTCGGCATCGAAAGAGTGGAGTGCTTGTCCCATCTCATGGAGCACGAAGTTAGTCACGTCCACCACGTTGTTGATTGGGCGAATACCGATCGTGTTGAGAGCTTTCTTGAGCCAATCGGGCGATTCCTTGATCGTCACGCCTTTGATACTCACGCCCGTGTAGCGAGGGCATGCGTCAGCGTTCTCTACCACGACTTCGATTGGCAAGGCGTTGCTTTGTACATGGAAATCCTCTACGTTAGGTTTCTCCAGCCTTATCGCCTCATTGCCTCTCGCCTGATAATATGCATAGAGGTCGCGTGCTACACCATAGTGACTTGCACCATCGGCACGGTTAGGCGTGATGTCCACTTCGATGAGTGTGTCGTCTTCTACTCCAAAAAACTCTTTAGCTGGCATACCTACTGGTGTGTCAGCTGGCAGTACCATGATACCGTCATGACTGGTGCCTACACCAATCTCATCTTCTGCACAAATCATACCCAGCGACTCCTCACCGCGAATTTTGCCTTTCTTAATGGTGAATTTCTCATCGCCGTCATAGAGCACTGTACCCACCGTGGCTACAATCACTTTTTGTCCAGCAGCCACATTAGGTGCACCGCAGACAATCTGCAGCGGCTCTGCATCAGGAGCTACGCGCGTAGTGGTGATATGCAGGTGGTCAGAGTTAGGGTGGTCCACGCAGGTGATGACTTCGCCTACGACCAATCCTTCCAATCCGCCTTTGATAGTTTGTACTTTTTCTACTTTGCCTACTTCCAAACCAATGGAAGTCAAGATGTTAGCTACTTCTTCTGCGCTGTCGGTAAGCGTCAAGTAGCGTTTGAGCCAATTATACGATATATTCATTGTTTTGGTGCGCTGAGCGCGATTAATTTATCCAAATTAATAGTGCATACAAAATGCGGTGCAAAGTTACAACTTTTTTTTGATAATTGCAAGCAAAACGAAGGAAATTTAATTTGAAAATAAATTTCGGCAAGAATACTTGCGTATGTGAGAAAAATATTGTATCTTTGCACGCTAATTGTAATCGTACAATAAAAATCGAATTATTAACAACTAAAATACCATATAAAACAAAGAACCATTATGGCTAAAAAAGAAATTCAATTCTCCCTTGTCTATCGCGACATGTGGCAGAGTAGTGGCAAGTATGTGCCACGCAAAGATCAATTGGCAAAGATTGCTCCCGTGATTATTGACATGGGCTGTTTTGACCGCGTAGAAACCAATGGCGGTGCCAGCGAACAAGTCAATCTTCTCTATGGCGAGAATCCTAACATAGCAGTACGCACCTTTACCAAGCCCTTCAACGAGGCTGGTATCAAGACCCACATGCTCGACCGTGGTCTCAACGCACTACGGATGAACCCCGTGCCTGCGGATGTGCGCCAACTCATGTATAAGGTGAAGCATGCGCAAGGTGTGGACATCACGCGTATCTTCTGCGGCTTGAACGACCCTCGCAATATCATCCCATCCATCAAATGGGCAAAGGAGGCAGGTATGACCGCACAAGCTACCATGTGTATCACCTATTCTAAGGTGCACAATGCGGAATACTATATCAATCTTGCAGAAGAGCTTATCGCCAACGGTGCACAAGAAATCTGTCTCAAGGATATGGCAGGTATCGGTCGCCCTGCAATGCTCGGCACTATTGTATCTGCTATCAAAGAGAAACATCCTGATATCATCATCCAATACCACGGGCACTCGGGCCCTGGCTTCTCTGTAGCCAGTATGTTGGAAGTGGCGAAAGCAGGTGGCGACGTGCTTGACGTAGCTATGGAGCCACTCAGTTGGGGTATGGTGCACCCAGACGTGATTACTATCCAATCTATGCTCAAAGATGCGGGATTCCTCGTGAAGGACATCAATATGAAAGCGTATATGGAGGCACGTTCGCTCACCCAATCCTTCATTGATGATTTCCTCGGCTATTGGATTGACCCACGCAACTCAAAGATGACTTCGCTCCTCGTAGGCTGCGGTCTGCCAGGAGGTATGATGGGCTCGCTCATGGCTGACCTCAAGGGTATGCATGCGGCTATCAACGCCAACCTCGTGAAACGTGGTCAAAGTGCCCTCAGCGAAGACGAACTGCTGGTTGAACTCTTTGATGAGGTACAACGCATCTGGCCTATGCTCGGTACACCTTGCCTCGTAACGCCATTCTCGCAATATGTGAAGAACGCTGCGCTCATGAACCTCTACAGCAAGTCTATGGGCGAAAAACCATTCACTCGCATGGACCCTGCTATGTGGGGCATGATTCTCGGCAAGTCGGGTAAACTGCCAGGCGAACTTGCACCAGAGATTATCGAACTCGCCAAGGAGAAAGGCATGGAGTTCTACACCGATGACCCACAAGCCCTCTATCCAGATGTTCTCCCGCAATTCATCGCAGAGATGGAGAAGAATGGCTGGGACCGTGGTCAAGACGATGAGGAACTCTTTGAGTTCGCTATGCACGAGAAGCAATACCGCGAATACAAATCAGGTCAAGCCAAAGAGCAGTTTAATAAGGATTTGCTCGAGCGCATGGAGAAAGCCGCACAAGGAGGCAAACAAGTTACCTTCATCTCTGCTGCCGACAAACGCGCAATCTTGCATCCTAACGCTGAACCATTGGAGGCAACGCTCTCTGGTAAAGTGCTGTGGGAACTCGACTTCAACGAGGATAGCAAAGCTCCTGCATTGGGTACTTTCTACAAACAGGGCGATGTGGTATGCTACCTCCAAACGCCTCATGGCATTGAGCCAATCCGTGCGTTTGAGCACTGCCGCGTAGTGGCTATCGACAAGGAGCAAGGGGCTACCGCAGTCAAAGGCGATGCACTATGCTGGGTGGAGAAAGCCGACCTCGTAGAGGAGATTATTACCGATGTCAAAGGTGCTGCCAAGAAAGTTAAAGACGCCATCAAAGACGCAGTCAAGAAAGCCGATGACCAAGTCATCGAAGCTCCCAAAAGCAAGTGGAAATTTACAAAATAACGCTTTAGCCACTTTCATGAGCGCAGCGAACCAATAACGCGAAGCCAATAACGTCGGCAAAGCCAACCAATAACGTGAGTTTTATCGAACTAAAAAGTATGAAGAAATACAATTTCAATGCAGGACCAAGTATCCTGCCCGCAGAAGTGATCAAACAAACAGCAGAGGCTGTTATCGATTTTCAAGGCGAAGGCCTGAGTATCCTTGAGATTTCTCACCGCGCTAAGTATTTCCAACCCGTTGTGGATGAGGCAGAAACACTCATGAAAGAGTTGCTGAATATCCCTGAGGGCTATCGTGTG
>CALZHO010000146.1 GCA_945787425.1 uncultured Bacteroidales bacterium | reverse complement strand
ATTAGGTAATGCGCACCATCCCTCAATGATACAACTTTGGGAGTATGGCGTCAAACTGACTATTGAACGCCTAAATCCAACTGCACTCATAATTTATGGTGCACCTAGGCAAATCGATTTGCCAATTGAGACACATTATTTTCAATCATTTATAAACTCTAAATTTGCATAACTATGGGAGGACAAAATCATTATTTACCAGCAGGAGGTTTCTCACAATACCTCTATCACACTGAAGGAGAATCAGCAGTTATTAACGGATTGCGAGTAAAAGTACTCGCTAAAATAGATGAAGACAATCACCATTCAGGATTGCCGTTTTATAGTAACACTTCGGATGTGTATTTGAAAATCGAAAGAGACGGAATACTGGTAGAACAAGCCATTATATATCAAAATCGCAAAGCTGTATTAGAGTTCGATTGGGGACACAATCATAACGGAAAAATTGGACACCCAAGTTTTAAGAAAGGAGAAGTGCATGTGCATGAATTGCATCAAATAGATGGAAAAGTAAGACGAAATTCTAAAGTACAACCTCGATGGATGAATACGGAGGAGATGGTAAAATATGGAGATATTATTAGATTTGCTAACCCTAATGCTAAAATGAGATAATTATGAAAAAAATAGACCCAGATTTGATGCTTCTTTTAGAAGATGACCTCGCGCTATTTGAAGAAATGCGAGGAAATTATGTATCTGAAAATGAAAGAGTTTTCTTTGAAACAATTGAGCAAAAAGAAATCAATGATTTCAGTAGCATGTATGATATGCTCATGCTTGAACCAGACAATGAGATTGGTTTCTTCTTGCAACGAGAATATTGGAATGAATATGAACTTGGCATAGGCAAACGCAGTTGCGAACACTGCGACTCCCTCTGCGAAGCACTCAATTTCGATATGTTTACTTTAGGACATACCGAGCATATTTCTGTACTTCAATGGTTGCGCAAGCGAGATTATGCTGGTGTACACTACGATAGGGATAATGATAAACAATAAACTTTCGCAACTATGGAACCAAGTAGTATAGGAGTAGTAGGTAAGGACTTATTAGGTTATCCTTACAATATCAAGTACCCACCAACGCCTGAGAAATTCGGAAATACATACCACGGTTATCAAAACTGGAACAGAGAAGTGTTCTTCTATGAGTTTGCAGTGCAAGGATACGATGTTACATTCGCTTATAAAGGTACCAAGTACTTTTTGATGGCCGATGCAGAACATTATTGTACTTGTGATGATATGTGCTTTACACCATCTGAAAATAGCATCTATTTTGCCAACGGAAATGATCTTATTGAGCAATTAGAAATCGATGGACACAAACTCATTGATATCATTGATGACTTAGAAGACGTTGAAATGTGGTAACCCCATCATAATGTATAACTATAAATTAACTGCTAATGAATAATTTTGTTGGCTTATCTAAACAACTTTTCAGCGGAATACACGCAGAGTCTATCTACACCCAACTGTCCGCTAGTATGCAAAAAGAAATGGACCAACCATTTCAAATGCCTAATAACCTCTATGAATTTGGCAATGCAAATCAGTGCATGCCCTTTGATGATGTACGTCGCATTTTTGCGATGTACGAACAGGCGTTGAGACTCAAAGACAACCTTATTGCAAATTTATTGGAGAAGAACCGGCAACTAGAGCAAGAAACACAACGATTGCAACAGGCCACACAACGAATACCGCTTCTGGAAGAACATATCAAATTCCTCGAAGAGCATCCTACTACTACCAATATATACAATGCCCCACATTATCAAGCAGACAAGATAGAGAAACATACGGATATAGAGGTCGGTTCCCAAAATATTTCTAATGGAGGCATAGGTATTAATTACTCCAAACCTACACCTACAACTATGCCACCAACCCCTGACACGCATTCCAATCAGACTGCTACCGCCCCCGAATCGTATTCTACTCCTGAAGAGAGCTACACCCCGCTTACTTTCGACCAACGAATACAGCGAGAATCAACTCCCATACAGGTATTCTACGACAAGGTAAGCCTCAGAGGATTCTTCGCAATGCCCGTTATCACCTGCCTAACAGATGATAGCAAGATTCTGTTGATCTACGAAATAACCAAGCAAAGCAATACTCCCTTTGCAACGGCTATGATACACTATCTACAGTACTACGAGCATTGCCACAATCAATATGAGGAATTTTCAAAAAATAGCTTCTATAATCATATTGCTGCTGCGCTCAACTATACAGTTAGTGCCGAGACAATCAAGAAGAATTTTATGTCTATTGATAATCCTGCAGACTACCTTCGAGAAAAGTATTCCGCTTGGCAATTACGTACTGAAGTAGAAGCATTTTACAACCAACTAGAGAAAATTTAAAAAAAATACAGAAAAATACATTTTTTCTTCAATCTTATTCTCCTGACTATCAACCACTCCCCTGAGTAGGTGGGAAAATCCACCACTTTGGAGTGGTTGTGTGTTTTATTTTCACCCACTTTCTTTGCAGCCGATTTCAAACGAGCACGGCCACTTCTCCCGTATCGAAGCCCATCACTCTGCTGAAATCACGGTTGCTTATTCCGTATATCCGCTCGCAAGTGTACATAGCAAGCCATATAGTGCGAAAAGAACCACAAACTATGTTTTACCGAGATGAAGCACGTACAAATTTTTATCACTGCATTAATCTCACAAAAACCTCGCGATAGTATTAAGGTTAATCGTACACGCCTAATGGCTAAAATAAATATGATGACGCACATGGATAGCGTTAGTGGCAAGTATCACCACACAGACAAGGTGTACACCAAGATTCGTAATTTTGATCAACAAGTTATTGGTGTTCGTCTTAAAAACCCAGTTACGAATGTGCCACCTTCTGAGAAACAGGCTATTGCTCAGCAAAAGATGACTACTATTGCAGCTCAAGCAAAAGCCATCTATGCAGATGCCGAACAATTGGCTACCTATCGTGCTGCCTGGAAAAAGCAGAAGAAATACCCAACACTTATTGGGTATATCTTGGCTCAGTTGTACAAACAATCTAACAAGGAGGACTAATTATGGCAGGAAGTATTTATTACTTGGCACCCGTGGAGAATGCATCGGGTAAGATCTTTGGTAAGAAAAAAACGTGGATGGCAGTGCGCCGCTTGACAGGCAAACGCCAGAAAGGTTGCAGCGTGACGGGCGAGCGTGATATGGTGAATCACCCTTATACGGAGAAAGAACTCGCTCATCGTGCTAAGTTCACGGCAGTGGTAGCAGCTACTCGTTCGCGGATGGCAGACCCATCGCAAGCCGCTACCGACATGGCTGCCTTCAAAAAGCAAACCAAGTACAAGTCCCTCTATCGCTACGTCTTCCATCAAGAGTGGGATGCGTATGAGGGGTGAGATCGCTGCGCTTGAAGATGGAAGATTGCTTTGCTTGAAGTTCGCTTCGCTTGAAGTCTTCAAGGGCTTCAGCCCGATCTATTAGCTCTTTATTAAAAGAAAAATGCACTGCGCTCTTGCGTATGTGCATTTTTTTTTGTAATTTTGCACGCTCATTTGGACCTTCGGGCTTTATAAAGGAATTATAGCAACGTAAAAATATGAGAAATTTCAAGCTGTGGAATAGGATTTGCGGTTGTCTGGTGTTTGCTATCGCTGCCGTAACCTATCTGTTGACAATGGAGCCAACGGCCTCGTTCTGGGACTGTGGCGAGTTTATCGTTAGTGCACACAAACTGGACGTAGGTCACCCACCCGGAGCACCATTCTTCATGCTCCTCGGACACTTCTTCTCCCTGTTCGCTATCGACAACGCTCATGTGGCGATGTGTGTGAATGCCCTTTCGGCATTG
>CALZHO010000145.1 GCA_945787425.1 uncultured Bacteroidales bacterium | reverse complement strand
GTGAGGATATTGTCAGCATCGGCGGGTGCGCTGATGTAGTGCCAAGCATTGTTGCCGTCATTGCCCGCGGCTACTACGACCAGCATACCTTTCGCGGCGGCTATCTGTGCTGCTTGTGAGCAACGGGTGGTTTGTCCGTTCATGTCGGAGTAGGCGAGCGTATGTCGTTGGTCGTCAAACTTGGCATAGCCCAACGAGGAGGAGAGAATGTCCACGCCTAATGAGTCGGCTAATTCGATGGCTGCTACCCAGTTATCCATCTCTTTGGGGCTCTCGGTTTTGTTCTCTTCGCTGCGAATGAGGTAGTAGTTGGCGGCAGTGGCAGCACCTTGATAATCGGGTGTGATGGCGGCTATGGTGCCAAAGCATTTCACACCATGATTGCCTGTTGTACCCGTTACGCTGTCGGTGTCGTCGGTGGTGTCGTAGATGCCGCGTATCTGTTCGCGTACGGCATCAAAGGCGGTGAGGGTATTCACGTTCTGAAATCCGCCATCCACGATAGCCATGGTGATGCCCTGCCCATGGAATCCTGCTTCGTGTAGTAGGTGCAGGTGAAGCTGTTCTGTCTGTGGGTCGGATAGCCATGTGGGTTCTTGCCTTAGCGGGTGCTCTTCCCCTATAACCTCTTGCCTCTTCGCCTCTGCGAGGTCCCCGAAATAATCGTTCGATCGAATGCGAGATAAGAAAACGCTCGTGGCGTTTTGGGGTGCACTTTCGCCTCTTCGCCTTGTCATGTATATGGTATCCACGAATGTCCATTCTGCGATGCGCTGAATGGTAGTGCTATCGGTTTCGATGGTGGCGCCGTTCATCCAACGTGAGGTGTGGTAGATGCGGCAACCAGTCTGACGCAAACTATCGAGATAGATGGGCGATACGGCATAGTCTAAGGAGTCGATGGCTATGCCGCGTTCGGCTCTTTTGTCGAGTGCTGTTTGGCTGAGGGCGATGTGTGTGCTACCCGCTTTGTCCGTGAACTGAACAAAGAACGCAAATAATAGGATGAGTAGTTGTGTGGTCATTTCGCCTGCAAAGGTACAAAAAAATGATCACTTATGCAATAGTATCGACAGATTTTTTTGGGAACTATATACATGTTGACACTGCAACTAAAAAACAACAAGGATTATTTATTAAAAAAAACAACATAATTAGCCATCTTGAGAGTGGTAACGAGGTGGTAATGGGATGGTAACGGAACAGATGAGTAGCCACAAATGGACATTAGACCAGACCCCAAAAAGTGCGTTTTATTAAGATTGCCCTCTCTTTTCCCTCTCTTATACCTTACCTAAAAACACCGACCGACGACCGAGAGACGACCGAGAGAACTCCGACTCAACTCCCTGTTTACAAAAAGTGACGTTTGTTAAGATTGGCTCCCTAAAAAGGTTTCCTCTGTTCCTGAAAAAGTTGACTCCTATCCTAAAAAGGTTGACTAATTTCCTAAAAATGTTTCCTTTCTTTGTTTATCCCGATGACGCTCGCTTGCGGCATTATGAGGTGCTTGACGAACCATATTAGGATAGTACTACCATTGCACCCGAAATTGCTTTCCAAATCATAAAAAAATCACGATTTGGAAAGTGAATAATCTATAAAAACAGGCATATACACAACTCGCGTACCTCAATATGATTACCAAGGAATCCAAATTATTGAACTTGCCGAATGGCTAACTAAGAACATCGAGTAAATGGGACTATGAAGACATTGGAATATATTTTACAAATGTTAGTTTAATATAGCGTTCGCCCCTTGCCATTTATGCAAATTATTCGCATGAATGGCATTTTTATTTGGTCATGTCAAAAAAATGTTGTACCTTTGCACCGTGAACCTGCGCCGAGGGATGTCTGACGTCATTGGCTGGGGTAGCAGACATATTTAATTTATAATGCTCAGATCTTATATGTTGTGAGATGCTGACCGTTCTTTTTATAATTATTAACAGAATAAAATATATGATTTAAAGACTAACAACAAACATAAATAGACATTTGCTTTATTAAGGATACATTCAATCTTGGACACATTGAAAGTTTCTCTTCCAAAATATGGCGAATGTTCGCACGTGAGTGTGAACTTTCTGCATATATTGGAGAGAATGGGAGTCCAAGCCCGAATGTACCAGTAAACAGATTGTTCACACTTTTTAATAAAATATTTTTTCTCACATGAAAAAGAATGAAGCAATATTATTACTAATCCCCTTTATTACATTTTTACTCTGTGCATGTAATCAAGATGACCCTATTAAAAATCCCTATAGCGTTTTTCAAAAAGAATATCGCACTCATGGGGAAGAATATGAAGATGAGTATTATGGGCACTTAACTTCTTGTCATATTTTACAGTTTGATAAACCGAATAAAGCTGATTTTTATGATTTTTATCAAACTTTCGATGAGGAAGGTAATGTTATATCTGGTTTGGAAAATATTTATCCTATATCTCCGACATATCATCAACGGGGGCAATTGGTTATTATTGATTGCGGGAAACAAATATATGATACACTTATTTCATATGGAGATTCACTTGTTGGGAAATGGAATACTTACTATTACTATGGTTCTACTTTTGTAAAATTAGATAAACTGAAATTATTAAGCGATAGCATTTTATATATTGGTGATATGTCTTACATTGATGCAATCACAAACGACAAAAGTGCAGAGCATGTATCATCTTCTTGTCAGTGGTTTTCTTCGGATACGACAATTGCAACCGTTAATTTAGGAAATGTTTATGGAAAAAAAGAAGGAAATGTTATAATTACAGCATACTACAATGGAGATTCCACAAGGTGTGCTTTGAGAGTGTGTCGGGATTCCATAATTCTACAAGAAAATATGTATATGACAGAGGGCGTTAGTTGTCAATTACAATATACATTTGCATCTCAAAAATATAGATATGTCGAATGGGATTCTTCTGATGAAAACATAGTTTCTGTGAATGCAGAGGGCTTGTTGTATGCAAAGAATTTAGGTAATGTTATTGTTACTGCCAAAGCAGGTGAATATATTGGGAGTTGCAATGTTTATGTAAATCCTTCAAAAGGAGAAATAAATGGTCACGAATGGGTGGATTTGGGATTGAGTGTTCTATGGGCTTCTATGAATGTTGGTGCTTCAGTCGCTTCAGATGAAGGCATTGCTTGCGCATGGGCTAATCCTTATAGTAGTGGTGGTTATCAAGAAGATAAATGGTGTATAAGTGGTTCATATGTCGAAATTGTTCAACAAAATGGAGGAAACTGTGCTATTTTACATCATGCTAAATATTCAAAGTATGTTGTAGATGACGGGGCAACATATGCTCCTCATTACAAAACTGACACGATTGTAACTTTGGATGAGGATGGTTATGAACATATCGAATATGAATATACATTTTTAGGAGACGGAAAATCTAAAATGGAAATTCAAGATGATGCAGTCAGACAGAATTGGGGAGATGGTTGGCGTATGCCATCTAAGGATGAATTTCAGGAATTAATAGATAACTGTGATTTTGAACGTGTTTCATTGGAAGGGACATGGGGCTATAAAGTTAAGTCAAGAATAAATGGTAAAACTATCTTCTTTCCAAATGCAAAAAGTGTTAGTACAGAAGGTAATCCTGGAAATTCTTTTAAATATTGGACTTCAGATCTAGCTGCAACTTATTATGCATACATACTTGATATTTCATATAAAGATTATATGCATGGAGTTAGAAAGATTCAAACAGAGAACAGGTCATGTGGACTAGCCATTCGCGGAGTGATTGATAGAAAGTGATGTGTAGTGAATCTAATTTTAATAAATAAAAAAATCCTCTGAATAAAAGAATCACATCCAGAGCAGCT
>CALZHO010000144.1 GCA_945787425.1 uncultured Bacteroidales bacterium | reverse complement strand
ATACTTATGACCAGTTTGTGGAAACCAATTGGGCATCCTATCCATGCGCTGTGCCTATCATGATGCAAGGTATGGTGGTGGGCAACAAACTCAATCTGGATATGCGTACCATGATGGCAGAGAATATCTTCGATAACCTGAACGAATGGGTGAATAGCAAACGCTATACCACCAATCAAATCAATACGCTGATTGGTACAAAAGTAACCAGCGAACTGCTGACATCTGTAGGTATGGATCGCCAGAGTAAAGAGGTTTCGGAGTTATACAAAGCCATGACCGAGAACTCCATTCTGACTTATTCTTGGACTCCCAAAGCACCTGTGTACATATTCCACTCGATGGATGATGATGTGGTGCCATTTGAGAATGCTATGCGTGCTAAAAGTAAATGGAAAAATGCGAATATCCAATATAGTTTTGGTCACTATGGCAATCACCAAATTGGTTGTGTTCGATTTATTTACACGGTACAAACCTTACTACAAAACGATGAAAAAGAAGAAAATGGCAACTTTAGTTTCTAATATGAGTCGTCTATTGCCTGTTTTGCTCTGCGTGATTTTTGCGGCATGTAATCCTAACGCGGTGGCTTATACTGATGGTGTGGAGATCACGATTGACGTAGAGCAAGTGTCGGCAGGTTTTGCACAGGTTAGTTTTTCGACCAATAAAGAAGCGTTCTATCTCATCAGTATTCAACCTACACAAGAGGGGATTGATCCACAAAAGATTGCTAAAACCTTTATGCTATTATCGTTGGATAGTGCGTATGTGGATTACCTATATTGGCGCAACCAACAGTTGCAACAACTCACGCCGTTTGTTGCCGATTTTGCTTCACATTCGTTGCAGTATGGCGATATAACCCATTTCTTCACGCTGTTGCAACCAAGCACGGAGTATTGGGTGTATGCTTTTGTGGTGGACCCTAATACCAATAAGCCTGCGGGTAAACTGTTCTTGGAGACTATCACCACCGACAGCATCAGCCGCATACCTGTGCAATTTGAGTATCGTATTGATGGCTATTGGGATTATATCTACCCCGTTGATTCAACGGGCGAGATCATCTCTACCATACCTTGGGTAGGCGAGACGATAGATAGTCTGACTATTCGTGAGGGCGGTTGGCGTGTGCCGGGTGAATACTTCTTCAACCGCTTTAAGACGGTGTATTATGAAGACTACGAGCGTATATTATATGGTATATACGCGCATGATAACAATGGTGTAGGCGATGGTACTTCGGCGACTCACTTTGAGGTAGGTAAGACATATTATACCGCTATGGCAGCGTTGGACGCTCCGCTGGTATTCCCTTTGCCAAAGAATATCTATAGCATCTACCGCTTCACATGGACAGGCGAACAGATGGATACTGTTTTCACTCCTGCTAACAGTATGTCAGGCGAGTGGTAATATGAGGTGGGAGGCGATGAGGCGAAAGGCTAAAGGCGCGAACACAAAAAATGAGTTGGAGTGAATCCAACTCATTTTTTTATCTGTATCAATCCCCATTATCCATTATCCATTATCCATTATGCGGCACGCCGTCCACTCCCCACTACCCCACTGTCTCTTGCGCTTTGGCTTTCTCGTAGCATGCGCGGCAGAGTGGTTCCTAGCTATCGGTCTCGCCGAGGAGGACACGCTTATCGCTGCTGACGGTACGGTGGCTGACATATGCCAAGTCACCACAATGTACGCAGATGGCGTGGGTCTTATACACATCATCGGCGATAGCCATCAACGCTGGCATGGGTCCGAAGGGTACGCCCTTGAAGTCCATGTCCAAGCCCGCACAGATCACACGGATGCCGCGGTGCGCGAGTTCGTTGGCTACTTCCACGATGCCCATGTCGAAGAACTGTGCTTCGTCGATGCCGACAACATCTACGTCATTGGCCATGAGGAGGATATTTTGGCTGCTGTCCACGGGGGTAGATTGGATGGCATTGCGGTCGTGGCTGACCACTTCGGCTTCGCTATAGCGCACGTCGATAGCGGGCTTGAAGATTTCTACTTTGAGTTTGGCAAACTGTGCGCGTTTCATACGGCGGATGAGTTCTTCGGTCTTGCCCGAGAACATACTTCCACAAACTACTTCTATACTACCTCGACGCAGACGAGGACCTTTGGTTTCTAATTCATTATACATAGCTACTGGTATTGAAAAACAACATGATGGTGTTTATATTAACAACAACTTAAACAACTTAATTTCAACAACTACTGCGCGCGCCAACATGCGCTTGCCGTGGGATATGTTTTTATTCTCGATTTAAATTCGTAAACATTTTACCGTCAAAAGTGAGTATCTCATTATTATCCGCATCATAAAAATACCGCTCAATCTCCATAAAACTGGGAGCAAAATTCACAAGAATACCCGCACGTAATTTTGTTAAACGCATATAATTGAATAGTTGAGCCCGATGTTCACTATTTATTCTATTGACAGCTTTGCATTCTATAATAACACAATTCATATACACAAAGTCCAGTCGATAGGTTGCAGCCAACTCAACACCACGATACAACGGATGAAACTCTCTTTCCCTTTCAAAAGGAATTGGTTGATTCTTTAATTCAAATTCCAAACCCTCTTGATAAACATACTCATTTAATCCAGGGCCTAATTCTTTATGTACATCATATAGCACCCCAACCAAATGATACAATATTTCTTTTAGTGCATCTAATTTCATTGTTTATCCTCCCTGCTGCTCGCGATGTTGGCGAGCGGAATGTTGTTGGTTTGAAGTTGTTATAGTTGTTGATTTAAAAAAAACTACTTATGTTGTTTTCTTAATCCGCGGCAACAATGTCTTGTACCATCATTTGGATGGTGGTATAGTGGTTGAATGTGTTTTCGTTGAGTTCGTAGCAGATGTCCACGGCGTTGCCGTTTTGGATATACTCTGCCATGTCGGCACGCCCGAAGGCGATACCCGTGATGGCGTTCATGCGGTCGGTGACATCCAGACGCAGATGCTCACGCTCTTTGCCTACAGCACGCGTATCGCGGTGGTTGATCAGTCGGCGCGATACGAACAACGGACGTGGATTACCTGGACCAAAGGGCTCCAAGTGGCGCAGCACATTGTAGAACGATTTGGTAATATCGCCCAGTTGTAACTCTGCCTCAATATCCAATGTCGGTTGCAACTGATTGGGCTGTATATGGGCCGCTACGTATGCCTCAAAACGCTGCTTAAACTCTGGCAAATCGTCTATGTGCATACTGAGTCCAGCGGCAAACTTATGTCCACCGAAATTCGTTAGCAAATCGCTGCAAGAGTCGATGGCTGTGTAAATATCGAATCCTCCTACCGAACGCGCCGAGCCCGAGATGATACCATCTTCGCCTGCGGTGAGAACGATAGTGGGACGGTAGTAGGTTTCTGTGAGACGCGATGCCACAATGCCCACTACACCTTTGTGCCAATGGGGTGCATAGACTACGGTCGAATGGCGTTGAGCAAAGTTAGGATCGTCTTGCAATTGCTGCAATGCCTCTTTGGTGGTTTCGGTGTCGCAGTCGCGGCGGTCATCGTTGTGCTGATTGACTGCTTCTGCTTGTTGGCGTGCAAAAACTGGGTCATCGGTGAGCAATAGTTCTACGGCTGCGCGACCTGATTTCATGCGTCCACAAGCGTTGATGCGCGGACCAATCTTATATACAAGTTCGTTGATGGTAATCTTCTTGGCTTCGATGCCTGCCACTTGCATGATAGCGGATAAGCCCGTGAAAGGTTGGGTATTGAGTTGCTTGATACCATAGTGCGCCAATATGCGGTTTTCCCCTGTGATAAGACAAGGTCCTGGGGCTGGACGCCGGGGCCGACGACTACCTGGCAAAGCCCTTC
>CALZHO010000143.1 GCA_945787425.1 uncultured Bacteroidales bacterium | reverse complement strand
AGCCAATATGCAGCACAATGCGAACAGCTCATCAATAAGAGCCGCGAATTAGAAACGTCGGCTCGTCAACAATAGAGCATTCCCACAATACCATTCACCCATCGCTTGGGCAATAACCTATTCAGCAAACAGAAAATGCCGTAGGTGAAGCCCCCTATGTAGATTGGTTTGATACAAGGTCGAGTAGCCATGCGGTATAAGCATCGCGCCATCTGCATAGGCATCATGCCTCCACGCTCATCTTTCTCCATGGCTGCTACAGCCGATTGCATACCAGGATACACATCAGTACCTTGTATATTCTTCTCGCGCGCGTCCGTGAATCCGGTTGCTACATCACCCGGCATGAGCACACTGACACGAATACCAAAAGCGCGCACTTCATTCGCCAATGCAAGCGCCATAGCATTGAGCGCTGACTTACTGGCACTATAGAAACTCTGATATGGTATGCTCAAATCGGCAGCCACCGAAGAAGTGAAGAGAATACGCCCACTGCGCTGCTTGCGCAAAATGGGCAGTACCGCTTTCACTAATCGCAGGGCACCAAAGAAATTGACATCAAACTGCTTCTGCGCATCTTGCAGCGACGTAAACTCTATCGGACCCGATATACCAAATCCCGCATTGCTAATCACAACATCCAAGTGGTGGGTATGACTCATTGCCTGTGCCACAGCCGCCTGAACAGAAGCCTCGTCTGTGACATCACAAGGGATATGCCACACAGATGGCGAAGATTGACCGCTACGGCTGAGCTCAATCACCTGCCATCCCTTGGCAACAAACCATTGTACTGTAGCCAATCCGATACCCGAAGAACCACCTGTGATGAGAAGCGTTTTCATCATTCCTTTGCGAGCTAAAATCAATAACGAGGAGCTTGACGCAGCACACGAGCAATAATATCTACCGCTTCGTCAATAACGGGCTCGGTGTGCGTAGCCATTAGCGTAGTACGCAATAGACATTCACCCTCCACGCACGCAGGTGCAATCACAGGATTGACATATACGCCCGCATCAAACAAAGCCTTGCCATACCACAAAGTATCCAACGTCTTATAGGTAAATATGGGTACAATGGGTGTAGGTGCCTCAATGAGATTGACACCCGCAGCAAGCAATTGTGTACGGAAATATTGCGCAATTCGCATGAGTCGCTCAGGACGCTCAGGGTCTTTCTCCAATTGCTGCAAAGCAGCCAACGCAGTAGCTGCGCTACATGGTGTGATAGAAGCAGAGAAAATAAATGGACGAGAAGAATGGGCTACGAAATCATATACCTGCTTACTACACAAGATACAGCCACCTATACTGGCCAACGACTTGGAGAAAGTGAGCATGGTGATATCCACCTTATCCTGCAATCCAAAGTGTGCAGCCGTACCACGACCACCAGGACCTAACACGCCAAATCCGTGGGCATCATCCACCATCACACGTGCGCCGTACTTTTCTGCTAAAGCCACAATCTCAGGCAAACGGCAAATATCACCACGCATGGAGAAGACGCCATCCGTCACAATCAGTTTGCCTGCTTGCTCAGGGATCTGCTGGAGTTTTTTCTCCAAATCCACCATATCCGAGTGCTTGTAACGAAGCACCTGCGCATAAGAAAGACGACATGCATCATATATACTGGCATGATTCTCACGATCGTTGAGAATATAATCGTTCTTACCACAAATAGTAGAGATAATGGCTAAGTTGGTTTGGAAACCAGTGCTACATGTCATTGCCGCTTCGTATCCTGTGAAACGAGCTAATGCCTCTTCCAATTCAAGGTGCAGATCCAAGGTACCATTCAGAAAACGGCTACCAGACACACCCGTGCCATACTTATCCAGCGCTTTGTGTCCCGCCTCAATCACAACAGGATCTTCGGTGAAACCGAGATAATTATTGCTTCCCAGCATGATACGACGTTTACCCTCCATCTCCACCACTGGAGCCTGACGCGACTCCAGTGTATGGAAATATGGATAGATATTACGGCGTTTTACCTCTTCCAAAAGGTCGTGGTGGCACTTTTGAAATAAATCAGCCATAAAGCTTAAAGAGCGTTAATCTCTTTCAAAATACTTGTAGTCTTCGCCACAGCAGCTTCGCTTGCTGCAAACAGAGCTGTTTCCGCTTCGTTCAAAGGCAACTCTACAATCTTCTCAATACCATTCTTACCAATGATACATGGTACGCCAATAGTGATATCGTTGTAACCATACTCGCCCTCCAGATAAGCAGAGCAAGGAATCATCTTCTTTTGGTCATTGATGACACTATCCACTACAGCAGCTGCTGCTGCACCTGGAGCCATCCATGCGCTTGTACCGAGCAGACCAGTCAGTGTAGCACCGCCTACCATAGTAGCCTTAGCCACCTCATCTAACTCCTCTGCGCTAATCATCTCGCTAACAGGCATACCCTTGTAAGTAGCAAAACGGGTCATAGGAATCATAGTGGTATCACCGTGTCCACCAATGACGAAGCCCTCCACCTCGTTCGCATTGCAACCAAGTTTTTGGCTCAAGAAATATTTGAAACGGCTGCTATCCAAAGCACCACCCATACCAATCACGCGATTGCGCGAAAGACCGAGAGACTTGAGTGCCAAATAAGCCATAGTATCCATAGGATTGGAAACTACAACAAGAATAGCATTAGGAGAATAGGTCAAAATTTGTTGTGCAACACTCTTTACGATACCTGCGTTCACACCAATCAACTCCTCACGAGTCATACCTGGCTTACGTGGAAGACCACTGGTAATAACTACTACATCGGAGTCAGCTGTTTGGCTATAATCATTGGTAACACCTTTTACTACGGTGTCAAAGCCCAACAATTGAGCAGTTTGCATAATATCCATTGCCTTGCCTTCTGCAACGCCTTCTTTGATGTCGATTAATACGACTTCGCTGGCAACTTTCTTCACTGCCAACACATTTGCGCATGTAGCACCTACATTGCCTGCGCCTACTACAGTAACTTTTGACATAAAATTTAGTATTTTAAGATTAGTGATTATTATCGTTTATTTAACAATTGCGCACAAAGGTACAGCTTTTTTTGCGAATATGCAAATAAATGTACAATTTGCTAAGAAAACCGCATAAAAATGTTGACTTTTTTAACATATTACCCTTACCACACTTCGTTATTGTTGGTATTGGGCGATTTGGGATAGTCGATGGTGTAGTGCAAACCGCGGGATTCTTTGCGCTCCAATGCTTGGCGGGTAATCAAATAACCCACATTGATCATATTACGCAGTTCGCAGATGTCCTTCGTTGCCTTCACGCGTTTGAAGAGGTCTTCGGTCTCCTCATAGAGCAAGTCGAGGCGCTCCCAGGCACGGCGCAAGCGCAAGTCGCTACGGACAATACCTACATACGTGGACATGACTTGACCCACTTCGCGCATGTCTTGCGAGATAAGCACATGCTCCTCGTTGGTCATGGTGCCTTCGTCGTTCCAGTCGGGGATATTCTCGTTGAAATCGTAAGTTTCAATCACACCGAGCGAGTGTTTGGCTGCCGCATCGGCATACACCACTGCCTCGATGAGGGAGTTAGAAGCCAAACGATTGCCACCATGCAAGCCCGTGCAACTGCACTCACCCACCGCATACAGACGGCGGATAGAGGATTGGGCATCCAAGTCCACCTTGATACCGCCACACATATAGTGCGCACAAGGGGCTACGGGGATATACTCCTTCGTGATATCAATGCCTATGCTCAGGCACTTGGCGTAGATATTGGGGAAGTGGTGCTTGGTCTCTTCGGGGTCTTTGTGTGTGACATCGAGGCAGACATGGTCCAGACCGTGGATCTTCATCTCGTTGTCGATGGCACGTGCCACGATGTCGCGTG
>CALZHO010000142.1 GCA_945787425.1 uncultured Bacteroidales bacterium | reverse complement strand
ACAAAAAATGAACTTTTCCGAAAAAAAAGTGCATTTTTCTTTACAAACTGACAAGTTTTAGCAGTTTGATGTAGTAATTTTGCAGCGGATTTCAAAAAAAGTGCCATTTGGGGTATCTTTTGAGAGAAATCAGCAAGTTAAACTTTTAAATTTTTATCATTATGAAGATTAAAAAGCAAAAGGAACTCTTTTTGAGTTGCAATGTGGCAGGTTTTGCACATTACGAAGGTTGCATCGTGTTTAATGAGTTGCAGATTGGTACCAAGTTGCACTTGGTTCGTGAGGACGAGAATGCCTATGACCATGATGCGGTGGCTATCTTTTATGGAGATACCCATATCGGTTATGTCCCAAGCGCCAAAAACGGGCAGTTGGCTACTATGCTTGACCTCGGTCATGAAAATCTGTTTGAAGTGTATGTACAACAACTTGACTCAACTGCTCATCCCGAGCAACAGGTGTATGTGGGCATTTTTGTCAAGGCAAAGGAGGAGGCATAATCCTTCTCCTTGCCTCGGATTACTCCACCACTTCTCAATATTACATACAATTATGTATTGATACTTGGAAAAATAAAAAAAAAGCTGTACCTTTGCAGGGTGAAATAGATTTCACGAATAATAATGACTATTTATGGATAAGCAATTTGCAATTCAGTTGTTTGAGCAACAACAAGTGCGCATTGTTTGGGATGCAGAAGTTGAGAAATATTACTTCTCAATCGTAGATGTAGTGCAAATCCTAACAGACAGTGCGAATGCTACTGCATATTGGCGTAAACTAAAACAACGTCTAAAAGCAGAAGGTAATGAAACCGTGACAAATTGTCACGCTTTGAAAATGCCTGCTGCTGATGGTAAAAAACGGTTAACCGATGTTGCTGATTTAGAGCAACTATTTCGCCTTATTCAGTCTATCCCGTCAAAGAAAGCCGAGCCAATTAAACAATGGTTAGCTGAATTGGGAAGTCTGCGTGTAGATCAGATGATTGACCCCGAACTCACATTCCAAATGGCTGTAGAGGACTATCGTCGCCAAGGATACTCTGACAAATGGATAGAAAATAGATTGAAGTCTATTCGCACACGCAACGAACTAACCAACGAATGGAAACGCTCAGGTGTGACCGAACAGAAGGATTTTGCAATATTGACTAATATCCTCACACAGGCGTGGAGTGGTATGACAACGGGGCAATATAAGCAGTTCAAGGGACTGACGAAAGAGAATTTGCGCGATAATATGACTACGTTAGAATTGGCACTCAATACATTGGCAGAGGCGGCTACTACCGAGATTTCTCGCTCTCGTAACCCAAAGACAATGGCTGAAAATCAACAAGTGGCAAAAAGCGGAGGTCAAGCAGCCAAAGCAGCTCGCTTAGAGGTAGAAAAGCAGATTGGACATAGTGTCATATCCCCAGCTAAAGCAACTGACTATTTACCTACAAACGAGATTCAAGAGATAGAAGAGTAACCTGTTATATACTTCAAAAGGAAAGAACAGATAATACTAATAAGCATTTGAAAATCTCGAAAGATGAACGCAAATGCAAAAATACAATTTTAATAAGTATCCTTACAAATTTAGAAACTATGGCAGAATTAAGTGTAAGCAAGAAAAATATTAAAGATTTGCTGAATAATAACAAAGCAGATTTTCTCATTCCAGATTATCAACGTCCATATGCGTGGGATGCAGAAAAAGAATGTCAGACACTTTGGGAAGATGTTTTTGATTTTGCTTTTCCCGAGAATGACTATAGTAATTTTGATACTAAAACTGCAGAATATTATCTCGGTCCCATAGTTACATTCACCAATAATAAGAAGCAATCCGAGATTATAGACGGGCAACAACGTCTTACAACGATTATGCTTTTACTTCGTGCGTTTTACTCTCGCTTTGAAAAAATGAAAGATATGCAATCGCAAAAATTGCGCGAAATGATTGGTAAATGCCTCTGGAAAACGGATGAATTTGAACAACCCGACTTCTCTCAACTGAAGATAGATTCTGAGGTTGCTACAGATAATGATAAAGAAGAATTTTTGTATATATTAAAGGAAGGCGTAACAACAGACAAGATGAAAAGTCGTTATGCACAGAATTATAGATTCTTCCAAAAGATGATAGACACCTTCGTAAATGATTATCCTACCTTTTTTCCTTATCTGCCAAGCCGTATTTTGAATAACTGCTTCTTATTACCTATAGAAGCAGACCAACAAGATACAGCGTTGCGCATATTCTCTACTTTGAATAATCGTGGTAAAGCACTATCGGACGCAGATATTTTCAAAGCAGAATTTTACAAATATTACTCGAGAGAAGGCAAAAAAGATGCTTTTATGGAGCGTTGGCGCAAGTTAGATGAATTGTGTGAGCGCAATTTCCGCCCTAACACAGGCACACCTATGGATGAACTATTTACACGCTATATGTATTATGAACGCGCAAAGAAGGGCAATAAAAATTCTACAACTGAAGCTTTAAGAACATTCTATAGTGCAAACAACTATGCATTGCTAAAGTGTGAAAATACACTAAGCAATATGGAATTGCTAGCAGACTTCTGGAATGATGTATATCATCAAGATACCGATCGTTTCTCTAAGCGTGTATTAGAGCGATTGTTCGTATTACACTATGCACCCAATGGCATGTGGTCATACATACTTTCTGTTTATTTCCTGCAGAATCGTGATACGGATAATATGTTAGATGAAGAAAAACTGTATAGGTTTCTTTCTCGTATAACTGGTTTTATTTGGGCATATGCGATTACCAATCCTGGTGTAAATGCCTTGAGGACTCCTATTTATACAGAAATGGTGAATATCATAAATGGAAAAGAAATTGATTTTGGGGAGTTTCAATTTAAGAAACAACAGACCATAAATCAATTGCAGAACTATAACTTCTATAATGGTCGTCCAATTACTCGTTCTATGTTGGCATGGTGGGTAATGCAGCAAGAAGGACAGTTAATGCCAAGTCTTGATACAACATTTGAGGTAGAGCATATTTATGCACGCAATCGAAATGAAATGGAGAAAACGCTTACCGATAAATGGAGTGTTGAGAAGATTGGTAACAAAGCGTTATTAGAAAAGAGAATAAATATTCGCGCATCAGACTACAGATTTTCAGATAAGATTAAATACTATAAAGGATTTGTAAACAATAAAGGTGAGAAAAAAGAGGCTACTATAAATACAGAACTTGTTAACCTTGCAAATATTCAAACAGATTTTACTGAACAAGACATTCTAAATAGAACGGATAAAATACTGTCTTCTTTCATTGAATATATGGAGCAAAATAATTTAGTTTATTGCGATTGATCTTCTACCATGCCCACCAACTCATACTTTATTCGCAAGCAACAACTGGCGTCCGTTTTTGAAGATACCATGCTGCGGATTAAACTGTCTGCAGATTTAAAGAGTGCAATTGACTATTCCATTCGCAATCAGCAGTTTATTCCAGAATCTGCTACAATATCTATTTCAGATGTGCAAAAGGCGGATAAACCTGCCAATATCATTGTGTCCCAACTTCGCTCTTTTGAAGCCGCAGCACAATATATCGGCAAACGAACGGCTGTGCTCAATTTTGCGTCCGCCACCAATCCTGGTGGTGGAGTAGAGAAAGGAGCCTCTGCTCAAGAAGAATGTCTATGCCGTGTATCTACATTATACCCTTGCCTCGCTGACCAAAAGATGAAGGCTTCTTTCTACACCCCTCATCGTAAGAATGGTAACACTCTACACAATGACGACATCATTTATACACCTAATGTGCTTGTTATCAAGGACGATGATCATAATCTGCTATCTGAACCATTTTCGGTAGACATAATCTCCTGCGCTGCACCTAAC
>CALZHO010000141.1 GCA_945787425.1 uncultured Bacteroidales bacterium | reverse complement strand
GCCTTCAGACATGCCATGAAGACTGCCATGTTAGCTTGTGCTCCAGAGTGAGGCTGTACGTTGGCATACTCTGCGCCAAAGAGTTGGCATAGGCGTTGGCGTGCGATATTCTCGCTTTCATCCACCACTTCGCAACCGCCGTAATAGCGTTTGCCTGGGTAGCCCTCGGCATATTTGTTGGTCAATACGCTGCCCATAGCTTCCATAACTTGGTCGCTGACAAAGTTCTCACTGGCAATCAATTCGATGCCTTTAGTCTGACGTTCACGCTCACGGCGGATGATGTCAAAAATTTCTAAATCTCGTGTCATAATTGTATTGTGTAGTGTAGTTTAGCAGTTGTGTAGAGTTGTTTAGAGTTGTTTAGAGTGGTTAGCCCATAGCGCCATTGACGGAGAGTACTTGTCCTGATACATAGGACGATAGGTCAGAGGCGAGGAAGAGTGCCACTTTTGCCACTTCTTCTGCTTCGCCACAGCGGCGCATAGGAACCATTTTCACCATTTCTGCGCGGGTGGCTTCGGGTAATGCCAATGTCATCTCCGTGAGAATGAATCCAGGTGCAATCGCATTAGCGCGGATGTTACGGCTGCCCAACTCTTTACTCAATGATTTGATTAGTCCGATGATACCTGCTTTGCTGGCAGCATAATTGGCTTGTCCTGCATTGCCGCCAATACCCACAACGGACGACATAGCAATGATACTACCACTGCGCTGACGCATCATTTGTGGAGTTGCTGCGTGACAGTAATTGAAGACTGATTTGAGATTTACTTCAATCACGCTATCCCACTGCTGTTCGTTCATGCGCATCAATAAGGTATCGCGCGTGATGCCTGCGTTGCATACCAGAATATCCAATTTGCCAAATATGTTTACCACTTCTTCCACCACAGCATGTGCTGCTTCGAAATCGGCAGCATTGCTTGCAATAAAGTGCGCTTTGACGCCGTGACTCTCTATTTCTTGGATCAGTGATACCACATTCTCATCATGACAGAGGTCGGTGAATGCAACGTGACAACCGTTCTTGGCGTATAATTGGGCTATTGCACGACCTATTCCGCGCGATGCACCTGTGATAAGGGCAGTTTTTCCTTGTAACATGGTTAGCAGTTGTTTAGAGTTGTGTAGAATTGTGTAGAGTTGTTATTTCAAGTATTTGTCCAGCCAAGCGAAGAAGGTGCGTTGCCAAAGGATACCATTTTGTGGCTTCAGTACCCAGTGATTTTCATCAGGGAAAATCAGCAATTGAGCTGGTACACCACGCATTTTCGCAGCATCAAATGCCGCCATACCTTGATTAGCTAAGATGCGATAGTCTTTCTCACCATGAATACAGAGGATAGGCGTATCCCACTTATCAACAAACAAGTGAGGCGAGTTAGCAAAAGTGCGTTGGGCAATCTTGTTGCTCTTATCCCAATATGCACCACCCATATCCCAGTTGGCAAACCATTTCTCCTCTGTCTCAAGGTACTGCATTTCCATATTAAAGATACCATCGTGTGCAATAAATGCTTTGAAGCGCTTGTCATGATGACCTGCCAACCAGTACACGCTGAATCCGCCAAACGATGCGCCTACACAACCCAAGCGGTCTTTGTCCACGTACTTCTCGTTGGCTACAAACTCATCAATAGCCGATAGATAATCCTTCATACACTGACCACCATAATCGCCGCTGATCTGTTCGTTCCACGCATTACCAAAACCCGGTAATCCACGGCGGTTAGGAGCTACGATGATATAATCGTTTGCAGCCATCATCATGAAGTTCCAACGGAAACTCCAGAACTGACTCACTGGTGATTGTGGACCACCTTCGCAGTAGAGCAGAGTAGGGTATTTCTTGTTTGCATCGAAATGTGGTGGATAGATAATCCATGTCAGCATATCCTTGCCATCGGTGGTCTTTTGCCAACGAGGTACCACAGTACCCATCTCAATTTGCGAGTAGATATTGTCGTTCTCATGGGTCAGTTGTATGACTGTGCCTTTCGCCTTATCGCCTTTCGCCTCAAAAGCAAATATCTCATTCGCCTCTCGCATGGAATGGCGCAAGCAATAATAGGTGTCGCCGATATTGCCGCCGGGTACATAGTCGTATTGACCTGACGTAAGAAGGTTGATAGGTGAAAGGTGTGAGGTGATAGATGGGATGTTGACCTCGTAGAGCTGAGATGTGCCATGCCATACTGCGCTGAAAACGAGCGAGTTATTGTCTTTCCAATAATAACTATCTACATTGGTTTCTATGCCCTTTGTCAGGAAATGGCGTTCGCCTGTTTGCAGGTGCTGAATCATCAGTCGGTTCTCATCGCTCTCATAGCCATCGCGCTCCATACTTTGCCATGCAATCCATTGTCCATCAGGCGAATAACTGGGATTGGTGTCATAACCCATATTGCCCGCAGTGAGGTTGGTGTGGGTGCCTGTAGCTATGTCGTAGAGATAAATGTCGGAATTGGTGGAAACGGCATAGTCTAATCCGCTTTTCTTGCGACAAGTGTAAGCCAGCTGTTTGCCGTCGGGACTCCAAGCCAACTGCTCTACACCGCCAAAAGGTTTCATCGGAGATTCATATGGCGTACCCTCTAAGAGGTCAAGACAGTTTTCCGCTTGCACCTTGCCGTTTTCCGTTTTCAGGTCACACACGAACGGATGCGGTGCGGTTTCGGTCCATTCGTCCCAATGCTTGTACATCAGGTCGTCCACTACGCGACCCGACGCTAAGGGTAAGTCAGGGTGTTTGTCTGCGGTGCTGGCAACAGTCTTGACTTGTGTGATAAGAATAATCTTATCGCCTTGTGGAGAGAGTAGGAAGCCCTCTATGTCCTTGTCAAAACCCGTGAGGACCTTATCGCCAATCACCACTTGTCCATCGCCGTTGATATAGCAGAGTTGCCCATTATGCCATGCAGGGCTATGACCAATCACCTCGCCTATAACCTCTAACCTTTCGCCTTTAACCTCACAAACTCTTATCCACGAAGTGGAGCGGTTTTCTTCTACGCTATAATAACTAATGGTGTAAGCAATGCGTGCTGATTGCTCATCGGGGTGAACACTATTGATACGTCCCATTGCCCACAGGGCTTCAGAAGTAAGACGACCGCCTTCGATAGTAATCTCAGGTTTGGTGATAGGTGCTTGGGTAGTGTCTTCTTTTGTCTGGCAAGAAGTAGCCAACAGGGCAAGAGTAGCCATTATGATTAGTTTACGCATAATTATTTCTTGGTATAAACAGCAAAAGTGTATGGATAGGGGTTCTTCTCGTCTGCTTCGTGGCGTTCTTCGCTCACGCATTGCCAGATAGCAGGGTCTATCTCTGGGAAGAAGGTATCGGCATCCTCCCAACGGTGATGTATATGGGTGATGTAGAGCTTGTCCACCAATGGTAAGAACTGGCGATAGACCATTCCACCACCGATGATGAATGCTTCTTCATCAGCAGCTACTGCTGCTTGGGCTTCGGGGATAGAGTGTACTACTTCGGTATTGTCGAAGGTGAAGTCCTCGCGGTCAGAAAGAACGATATTACGTCGATTAGGCAGTGGGTGCTTGGGTAGCGAGAAGAAGGTGCGTTCGCCCATGATGACGGTGCAACCTTGTGTCTTCTCCTTGAAGTATTTTAAGTCACTGGGTATGTGGCAGAGCAAATCACCTGCTTTGCCAATAGCGTTGTTTTCAGCTATTGCTACGATTAGATTGAGCATGGGGAGAGTTGTTTAGCAGTTGTTTAGAATTGTTTAGCAGTTGTTTTTTTATACGGCTACGATGCCTGGTATATGTGGGTGGGGGTTGTAGTCCACGAGGGTGAAATCCTCATACTGGAAGTCCAATAGGTCTTTCACGTCGGGGTTAATAAGCATCTTGGGTAAGGCG
>CALZHO010000140.1 GCA_945787425.1 uncultured Bacteroidales bacterium | reverse complement strand
AGTAGTTGTGCAGCTGTTGGTACGATTGGTGCTCTTTACACTGGTCATACAAAACCTACGGCGGTAACTTCTAATGAAGTGGGAACCAAAGTGGGTATCGCTAAATGTACAGGCATACTTGGCTTGGTAGCAGTGGGAGATGCTGGTGTTAATACCGCAGCAAAGTTGGCTGGTATTACAAAAATTAGCCATGTTGATGTAAAGACAACAAGCGTGTTGGGTATCTTTACTACTGAAACTTATATGGTTTACGGTAATTAATTAATCTTGAGGGTGCGTCAGTGTTGTTGACGCCCCCTCTTTCTCCTTTGCGTATGAAACGAGTTGTTTTGCTACTTGTGACACTATGTTGGTGCACGATGATGTTTGCGGTAAGAATAGATGACCGTTATGTAATGAAGCCAACGGATGGAGGGCAAATTTATTTTATTTTACCATACGAAATCCCCACAAAGCATGCGGGTATGAAGAATTTATCGGTAGATGTTACACATCTTACCCAAAAGGATTCTGTTACGATGAATGTAAGTGTCTGGAGCGATATTGAATTACAAGTAGATTCGGTTGTTCTTGTGGGAGGTGAACGATTATCAATATCTAAATTCCAAACATTTTTTATAGAGAAGGATGGAAAATGGTGGTTGCATCGCTATAGTATTCCTTTATCATGGGATAACTGGAATATGTTGTATAACGCATCAGAACCATTTTTATTCTATGTGTATGACACGCAACAAACGATTCAGTATGCCTATTCTTCTAAACAATGGAAAGCTGAGAGCGAATGGATGAATCAGATATTACACATCATAAATAAAAACAAACAATTTTATAATCCAAAGAGGTAATTCATGATACAATCTCTCATGTCAAGTATATTATGTATAGATATTATATTTTTTCAATATACTTAGTGTCTATATTGAAATTATTTGGAATACCGACAAATTTATCTATTACATACTATTATTACGAACGAAAATATAAAGGATTAGGACTATTATTTCCTGCCTTATTGTTATTATTGTGTGCTTCTGCACTGCCGATATGGATTATTGTAACTAAAAATGCGAGTGCTTGGGGAGCGAACTTTATTATGCTGCCATATATAGTGCTTGCAGGTTTGCTATCCGTAGCAGGCACAGCGAGATATAAGAGGCGACCAAAACTTATCTATTTTCATTATACTTGTGCCATTATTGCTGCTATATGTGCAGTTATATGGATTTTTTTTGTTGCATATAGAATAGTGTATATTGGAATAGGAATATTGTCGGTGTTGTTGTTTGTAGCCCTATTCACTAAGACATTAAAAAAATGTACCTTGTTCTGGTTGGAACTAGCTGCTTTTTATGCGATATTATTTACCTTATTAATCATATCCATATTTTCTGTGAATATATGAAGTTATTATGTTTCTTTTTCTTTATCACCTCGTTGTATGCCAATAAAACATACACCACCGTTTGTGCAGTGCCCGTAGATGCACCTGCTGAAGTGTCGGATAGTATTTTTGCAAGATTTATTAGTGATTTTCAAAATAGCCCTGATGCGCTTTTTGATTGGGCTTTGTATGGAACAGGGGCCCAAGATGATGAAGAAAAAAACGCTTTTTTGTTGGAATACAAGGAAACGGTATATATACCAGAAGATGATTATGGACAAATTACAGTAGATGTCGTTATTCCTGGATTAATGCGAATAAAGGATATTGTGTTAATAGGGACTGTTGTCGATGAAAAGAAGCCAATAATCTATAATCCAAATTTGTGTGTGGATTCACTCGCGATAAATAATCTGCCTAATTGGACTAGACATTTTAAGATTGATGTACAATATGCAGGTAATCTATTAGAGCGTGGATTTGGTAACATCTATATATTACCAATAGATTCTGTTCGTTCTATATTTTTGATGGACATAAACCTTAAATATGGTTGGTTCTTTAAGATATTTATAACAATGAAAGTGTATAAAAACTCCGTTGAATGGCGAGTAAATAGATATATGAACAATTTAAAAAAAATAGCAGAGTCGTTATATGCAGAAAATCAAATGTTATAGCATAGCTATATTCGTGTTTGCTGTTTCGTTACAGTTAGCAAATGCTGCTAATTATGTTGATTTAGATCAATATAAAGGATATGTGTCTGTAGAACCTATAGGCAACAAAGGATTAACGGGAGTCATAGAGGCTCCTGCCGTAGAATTTTGGAATACGTTGAAATCAAGTTTGAATGAGACTATGGTTTCTGATAATCTTAGTAATGAATATTTTTGGAACACACTGCGTAGTTCATTAGAAGCAGGCACTTTTTACAATAGTTTCGCTAATCTTCAGATGCAAGATAATGAAACAGGTAGTGATATGTTTATGAGAAATATCTACCGATCTATTATTCAAGTTCCAGTGAAATATCAATCCGTTTCACCACAAGGTGATTCGCTATTACTTTCTGGAAAAATTTTTCTCCCGAAGAATAAAAGAGCTAAAAATATAATCATCGCAAATCATTATACCATTTGTGCAAATAGTGAAGCTCCAAGTTGTGCAAGTAGTATTGAGGGAATTTATGCAACGAAAGATTATATAGTACTCATGGCGGATTATGTAGGTTATGGCATATCCGACTCATTACCCCACCCTTATTTGCATTTGGAAAGTGCAGTAACATCTGTGATTGACCTGCTCAAAGCAGCGATACCTTATCTAAAGGCGAATTCTTATACATACAATAATTCCCTCATTCTACTAGGTTATTCGCAGGGGGCTGCTGTTACGTTGGCTTTGCAAAAGGAGTTAGAAACAAACTATAAGTATGAATTTCCTATACACAGGGTATATGCAGGGGCTGGACCATACGATCTCTCTGGTACGTTTGATTATTATATAAGTAATCCTAAAACTAATATACCCTGTTCGTTGCCGATGCTTGTTGTTGGAATGGATTATGGTGAGAATTTGGGAATCAAGATAGAAGATATATTTCAGCCCATACTACAAGAGAAATATCCTCTCTTGATAGAATCTAAAAAAGTAACGATGAATGATGTAAACAAGGAGTTGGGAAATGATATTGAACAATTGCTAAAGCCTATTATTTTTGAAAAAGATTCTTTCCCTACGTCGCTTTTATATGAGGCTGTCAAGAAAAATACCATATCTCAGTGGACCCCAAATTCAAAAATGTATTTATTCCATAGCATTCACGATGATATGGTACCATTTCTTAATAGCGCTAATATCAAGAACGCGCTTGATGAGCAAAATCTGAATAATATACAATACGACTTTGCTCCATATGGAGGACACATGAAAGCTGCAATCTCATTTTTTGAAAAAGTGTATAAATTTTTGTGATTTCTGTTTATCTACTTTTGCACGATGTGGGCTAACTCCTCGCATTGAACGAAACAATTGTACCTTTGCTGCGATTTTCGACTATAGTATCATATTGCGCCTGCATAATCCTGACACAAGGGAAGCATAGTAAATCGCACAAGACATACTCGTGGGGCGCGCCGAGCACAGGACTGGTGGCGGGGGCATCACAGTTCCCCACCCGCAGAGCACAACAGATGAGGTGACAGATGAAAGGCGAAATAGACCTTCCACGGACGCGAAGAAAGAGGGCTAAAGACATAGAGAAGAACGTCCGTGGAAAGTCCGTAGGAGTAAGGTGACACGCTATCAAGTAATAAGGAATATTCGCATAATCAAAAGAAAAAGAATCGGTTATGCGGATTGTTGTTTTGTTAATAGCAATCAATATGTATGTTATAAGATTTAGAAAATTTAGAATCTTTAGAATTTCTAAGTTTTCTAAATTTTCTAAAGATTCTAAAGATTCTAATTCTATAATAAAGACAACATAGACAACATTTCGCTCACCCAACATTG
>CALZHO010000139.1 GCA_945787425.1 uncultured Bacteroidales bacterium | reverse complement strand
GTCCCGCCTATAGGACGCCCTGCGGGCTATAGGTTATAAGATCGTAAATGAAGGTGCTCGACTTTGGTCGGGCACCTCTTTTTTTGTATTTATTTCAGGGTACACTTCAGGGCAATACAAGGTATTCCTATAATAATCTATCGTTTATCTAACGTATATCTAACGTGTATCTAACGTATATCTAACGTGTATCTAACGTGATTGATAAGGGATTAATAAGGGAAAATAAAGATAGATAGAAAATACAAATAACAAAAAAATTGAGCATTGTTTGCATATATAAAAAAAAAGCAGTAACTTTGTGCGCCTTAAACAAAATTGGCAATTAACAATCCATTCTTAATTAACCATAAAACACAAACAATCATGAAAAAAGTCTATCTTTTTTTGGCATTAGCTATCCCAATGATGGCTTCTGCACAATTGTTGGAGGTTAGCTCTACCCAGTTGGTGACATCTAAAGCCGACGCTAAGGTAGCAGCATTCAGCCCTCAGGGCGATTACCTCTTGTTAACCAACACCAGCAATCAAGGTTTGCAACGCTTTGATTTGGCAAGTAAACTAATCACTCCTATCACCACAGCTGATGGTGCAGGCTACAACGTGCAAGTAGCACAAGACGGCAAGCAAATCGTTTACCGCGAAGTAGTGACCGACGCTAATCAAGTTCGCCACAACAACATTGTTCGTCTGAATTTGGCAGGCAAACAACGTCAGATGGTGGCTAAGAACCAACGCAGTTTGGAGGCAATGGCAGTAGAGATGGAGCGTCCTTCTTTCTCAGTGAAAGATCGCCAACTGATGATGACCGTAAACGGTGAGACTACAGTTTTCTCTCCTAATGGTCAACAATACAGCTATCACTGGGCATCGCTTTCTCCTAATGGCAAGAAAGTGTCTTACTACATCAGCGCAGTAGGTTGCTTCGTATGCGACATCGATGGCAAGAACATCCAATTCATCGGTCACAACATCCTCGCTCCAGTATGGTACAACGACAATATCCTCATTGGTTGCGACACCAAGGATAATGGCGAAGTGGTACTTGAGTCTGTGATTGTAGCTTATAGCTTGGACGGCAAGCAACAAGTATTGACCAACGGCGAGCAAATCGCCGTGTTCCCAAAAGCAGCTGAAGGTAAGATTGCTTACTCTACCTCAGAAGGTGAAATCTATGTTATGAACGTTAAATGATGCATACGACTATGAAAAAGACATTATTGATTATGGCTGCATGCGTAGTTAGCATCGCCATGTTTGCTACAGACTTGACCGGCAAACGTATTTATATCAACCCAGGTCACGGTAGCTTTGGCCCAAACGACCGTCCAAATGCTACTATCCCTTATCCTAACTTGGCATCTACAGGCATGCCTGATACTTGCGGTTTCTACGAGACCAACACCAACCTGTGGAAATGTCTTGAATTGCGCGATCGCTTGGAGGCAGCAGGTGCATTTGTGATGATGTCACACACACAAGGTGGTCCTTGGCCATACGAGAAAGTGAATGGCGAATATCCAGATTATACATGGGAGCACTATAAGAATTTGCCAGATTATGAGAAATACAACCGTCCTTTGCTCGAAATCGCTGATGAGGCAGAGGCAAACAACATGGACTACTTCATCTCTGTTCACTCTAACGCTGCTACGGACGGCAACACCGTGAACTACATGGCATACTTCTATCGTGGTGACAATGCTGGCAATCACGTTGTGCCAGGTGCTATCGACCGTTGCAAACGCAGTTGGTATCACGCATTCGAGTGCCGCTCTATGGACGGCTTGGAGCCTACCAACTACGACACCCGTGACCCTGAGACATCTAAGCACATCTTGGCAGATATCGATTTCTATCACAACAGTTATGAGGCTACTTTGCCATCAAGTGGTAAGACTTATACAGGTTACCTCGGTGTATTGCACCATGGTGTTCCTGGCTTCCTCGTAGAGGGATTCTTCCACACCTATCAACCTGCTCGCCACCGCGCACTCAACCGCGACTATTGCAAGCAAGAGGGTATCCGCTACTACCGCGGTATTGTGGACTTCTACCAAGCTGAGCCAGAGAAGAAAGGTTATATCCTTGGTACTGTGAAAGATGAGCACGAGCGCTTCACACACGAGATGTTCCAATGGGCTGCTAACACCAACGACCAATGGACTCCTCTCAACGGCGCTGTGGTTACATTGAGCACAGAGGCAGGCGAAGAAATCGCGACCTATACTGTGGACCAAAACTACAACGGTCTCTTCTACTTCCCTGACCTGGAGCCTGGTACATACAAACTGATGGCTACTATGGAAGGATACAAACCTCTCCACCGCAAATACCAAACCGTAGAGGTTAAAGCCAACGAGACTACTTATCCTTTCATCTTCTTGGAAAGAGAAGGTTGGGTAGATCCTAACGCTAACTTCAAAGATTATCCAGATCCAGAGCAACCAGCATACGCTACCGTACCAGAGCAATTCAATATGAAGGCATTGGACGTAGTGGATCTCACTGCAAGCATCAAAGGTACCATCAAACGTACTATCCAACATGCTGACTCTACATTCATGCTCACCCACGAGGCAGACGGTACTGCACACATCTATATCCTCAACAATACCACTGGTGCATTGGATACCGTTTCTACCACAGGCATCATTCCTGTTGACCCAACTAACCCTGGCGATTATCTCGCACTCTCTGACATCGCTATCACATGCGACAACAAGATTGTAGGTGTCAACTATACACGTTGCTACTACGGCGACGGCCAAGTAGAATCTGGCTACAAACGTGGTACCACACACGTATATATTTGGGATGACTTCTATGCAGATCCTGCTATTTGGTTTGAGTCACAAGCTTCCAGCAACTCATACAGATCAGACCAAGGTTTGACCGTTGCTGTCAAGGGTGTTACAACGACCGATTGTACAGTCTTGATTACAGGTGTTCACCGCTACCTCGGTGGTGTACGTATGACCTATTTCAACGTGATTGGCGGCGTAGTAGCAAGTACTACATACACAGGTGCCAACATCGACTCTAACGCTCCATATAGTGAGGAAAATCAAGGTGTAAACTTCCAACTCACCCTCTCTCCACGCGACCCTCAAAACAATTTCATTATGGATTCAGAGAAGATGAATCCATCCGAGTTCAAGTTGCCTGGTCAATTGGAAGATCCTATCGTACAAGGTGCTATCGCTCCTGAATTACTCAATGTGAAGTTCAATGGCGCTTCTTACTTCAAATATGCAGGTCACAGCCTGATGGTAGCTCCATCTTGTGATGCTGAAGGCAGTGTAGTTGGCATCAAACTGTTTGATATAACCAACGGTCTTAACAATGCTATAGAAGTAGTACTCCAAGGTGCTAATCTGGATGCACCTATGACTGCTACTCACGCCAGCGCAAGTGCATACGTGGACGGTGCTGAATTGAATCTCTACCTCAATATCGATGGTGTAGTATTCCCATTCACCACACTGAATGTACAACAACCTCTCAAACCACGCGTTAATGCACACGACTTGCAAGTGACCAGAGAAAACGGCTACTTCCACTTCTCATTTGTGGCTAACCAAGACATCCTTGAGGCTTCTATCTTGGCATACAAGGACGGCGAAGTAATCGGCGAGTCTGCTGCACAACCTGCTGTAGAGGGCAAGAATATCATCTCTATCGCTGCGGGTGCTTTTGCTGACGCTACTCACTGGGGTCTCCGCCTCAAAGGTGCACCTATTACGGGTATGGGTATGGTGGCTGATATGGTGGATAGCACACTCACCAAACCATATGGTACAGTGGATAACCACCCATTGTCAGATCACTATGGACAATACTACATCATGAATGGTACGGGTGACAACAAGGGTATTTACATCTACGACCAAGAGATGAA
>CALZHO010000138.1 GCA_945787425.1 uncultured Bacteroidales bacterium | reverse complement strand
ACTTGCTCAGTCCATACGAGTTGAGCGGTTTACCGCGAAGCGAGAAGACTGCCTGCGTACGGACATCACGGCTCTTAGTTATACTACCCGAAGCAGAAAGACCCTCCGTGATGAAAATACTGCTCTCCTGACGCAAATCATCATCTGCATCTTTGGCCGACTTGGTGGGTTTAGCATCATTGTAATGCACTTGGCAATCACGTAATTTAGGATTATTGAGCAGATTCTTCTTAGCGCGCTCACGGGCTGCCTTGGTGACACCCGCAATGGCTTTGCGCTCCTTCTCAGAATCCTGAATCTTCTGCAACATCACCTCAGTAGATTCGGGGTGCTTGTGCAGGTAGTTGTCCAGATGCTGTTTGACAAAATCATTGACAAACTTATTCACCGACAAACCACCATCGGGCGACATGTCCTTCGAGCCCAACTTCACTTTCGTTTGGCTCTCAAAGACAGGTTCCGATACATTGATAGCAATAGCACCTACAACACCATTGCGAATATCTCCTAATTCAAAACCTTTGTTATAGAACTCCTTTATCGTTCTACCAATGGCTTCACGGAAAGCAGCTTGGTGCGTACCACCCTGTATAGTATGCTGACCATTGACAAAAGAATGATATTCTTCGCCACTCTGGTCAGTGTGCGTGAGAGCAATCTCAATATCTTCATCCTTAATGTGAATGATAGGATAAAGCGGATCTACCGTCATCGTTTCGGTCAGCAAGTCAAAAAGACCATTCTTCGAGGTGTACTTTTTGCCATTATAGACCAGCGTAAGACCCGTATTAAGATACGCATAATGGCGCATCATCGTCTCGATGAAATCATCGCGGAAGTGGTAGTTCTCGAAAATACCTTTGGAATTATCGGGAATAAACTCAATGAGCGTACCACGCTTCTCGTTACCACTATAATCCTGAATATCAGAATCCTCCACGAGATGTCCTTGGTGGAAAACGATTCTGCGCGTCTTGCCATCGCGCCATACTTGCACGATAAACTCCTTACTCAGCGCATTCACCGCCTTGGTACCTACACCATTCAATCCGACCGACTTCTTGAAGGCCTTGGTGTCGTACTTACCACCCGTATTGAGGATGGATACCGCCTCCACCATTTTGCCAAGCGGAATACCGCGACCATAGTCACGCACACGCACACGCTCGCCCAACGCAGCATCGTCTGCCGCATCCACACTGATCTCAATGACCTTACCTTCGCTCATACGGAACTCATCAATAGAGTTGTCTATTGTCTCTTTGATGAGTACATAGATACCATCATCGGAATGATTGCCATCTCCGAGTTTACCAATATACATACCCGGACGACGGCGGATATGCTCGCGGTCATCCAGGTGGATAATGTTATCTTCGTTGTATGAACTGGTTGGATTGATTTCTTCAGCCATAAATTAGAGCGTTGCACTGTTAGAAGTTAGACTACTTCGTTGTTAGTGGTTAGAGTATCGGATTATTTCTTCTTTGCGTCAATCTCGGTATCCACCAAAATACGTCCACAGAACTCGCAAACAATGATTTTCTTGCGCAAACGGATATCCAATTGGCGTTGTGCAGGAATCTTGCTGTGGCAACCACCACAACTGTCACGCTCTACCTTCACTACAGCCAAACCATTGTGGGCATTCTTACGAATACGATGGAAAGCAGTAATAAGACGCTCGTCGATATGCTTCTCCAATTCAGCAGCACGAACCATGTATTTCTCGGTTTGCTCTTTGGTTTCTGCCAAGATAGACTCCAACTCGTTGCGCTTTTGATTGAGATCCACAGTCTTGTCCTCGATATCAGAAACAGTCTTCGCCTTGTCGGCATGGCGCGCGTCCAAATCAGCTGTGAAATTACGAATCTTACGTTGTGATGCTTCAATCTCGAGTTCTTGGTACTCAATCTCCTTGGTAAGGTTGTCATACTCACGGTTGTTGCGCACATGGTTCTGTTGCTCTTTATAGCGTGAGATAGCCGCATTGGAGTTCTCGATACGAACACGATGGTCAGAGATACCAGTCTCGCACTCCTTGATGCCATTCTCGATATTGGTCAAACGAGTTTTCAAACCTTCAATCTCATCGCCCATATCTTTTACCTCTTGAGGCAACTCACCTGCCAAAATACGCAGGCTATCAATCTTGGTGTTAACGGTTTGCAATTCATACAGAGCACGCAGTTTCTCTTCTACTGTCAACTCTTGTTCTACTTTTTCTTTTGCCATAATTGTATGTTGTTTAATGTTAATATTCTTTTTAGGTTAGAGGTTAGAGGTTAGAGGTGAGTAGTAGCGAATGGGGCTCTCGTCTGCTTGCGCAATGCGTGTAGGCACGTGGGTAGATAGCAACTGAACAAAAATGTCGCGTGTGAAATGCTCACTCACCCAATGGTCCAAATCCACCACCGTAATACGCTGAAAAGCGCTTTGCAATTCGTGATATTTGAAGTCCGCCGAAATGAAGGCATCCGCCCCTTGTGCGATGGCTTGTTCTACAAACTCAGCCCCCGCACCACCACAGATAGCCACCGTGGTTATTTCCGAGTGTGCACCCTCCACCCAACGCAACGCAGCACCTTCTACAGCAAAGACCGCAGCCACATGCGCCAGAAAATCAGTATGGCTCATGGGTTGTTGTAATGCACCTATCACCCCAAGACCTGCTTCGGATTGCGTATTTGACGGCACGAGAATGCGATAATCCTTCACCCCCAACATTTGTGCCATACGTCCGCTCACGCCATGCAAATAACTATCCATAGAGGTATGAGCCGAGTAGATAGCGATATTGTGATGAATGGCTTTTTCGACACAACGCTCTTGCGGGGTTGCTCCTGTCAAATGCTTCAGACCGCGGAAGAGCAATGGATGGTGGGAAATAATCAAATCGCAACCCAGCGAAATAGCCTCATTGACCACAGATTCTGTTACATCTACGGTCAACAATGCCTCATGAATCTCTGCATTGCGATTACCCACCTGCAGTCCCGAATTATCCCAATCTTCTTGGTAACTCAAGGGAGCTACAGATTCTATGATATGGATGATATCCTGAAGGATCAACCTTTTTTAGCGCCTACACCTGTGCGTGCGGATGAAGCAGCCGCTTTTTGGGTCTTCACCTGTGCTTTAGGAGCAGGTTTCTTTGATTCTTGCTTCTTCTCCTCAATGGCAGCCACTTCCTCGCCCTCTTCATCAACAGAGAAATCGGTGATTCCTGCATGGATGAGAATATTGTACCATTGAATCAGTTTGCGAATATCGCTTGGATATACGCGGTCGCGATCAAAATCAGGCAACACTTCGCCAAAGAAATCGCGCAACTGGTCATTGTCTGCCTTCTTAGGATCGACGCTTGCTATTTTGAGTCCTTCTTTCTCACCTAACTTGGTCAAAACCTCAGCCAGCGGAATATCTTCGCCCATTGTGTACATCGAAATCTCACCCAAAGAAACAATTTTGTCGCGTGCATAAGTAGGCATACGCTTGCCATCCAGCAACGACTCCACGATGAGCATGTTATTGCCACGATTAACCAACTTGTAAAGTCCTGGTTTACCAGTAATGGATAAAATATCTTTCAACATAAAATTCTAAGATTTTCACAGTTACACAAAATCGACCGCAAAGGTACGAAAAAAAAATCATATACACAATAAAATTTTGATTTTTTCCACGCTACCACATAAAAATAAGTGTTGATACTTGCTTATGTCAAAAAAATGTAGTACCTTTGCAAACAAGTTTTCATACTTAGGATACATTTGGTAAAAAGCGAAAGGAGAAAACATGCAACACTTAATCACCATCTATTGCAAGAACAACAAGCAGTTTGTTCAAATTCCTTGTGGCACATCACTGTATGACCTGTATCATCAATTGGCATTGGACTTGC
>CALZHO010000137.1 GCA_945787425.1 uncultured Bacteroidales bacterium | reverse complement strand
AGACTATATCATTGATTTTAGCTTGTACATCAAAAGTATATGTAAAAGGATAGGATGTACCAAAAAGGTTAGACATTTTAGGCACGTACATTCCTGAGACAGGAGGTCTGAGGAGATCTATCATACCATCCACATTCGCTTGTAATTCCACTTCCTCTTGGCGCGTAGCATCTAATGCTGCGTATTCAGATACATCTCTCACAAAGAAATGCTTGTTTACATTATTATCCGCATGGGGATTGCGTACATTATTCAACATCGAAGCAAGAATTGAGGTTTTGCCAGATCGTGATGCCCCTAACATGACAACATTTAAAGCCATAGTGTATCCTCCTCGTTAGTTATACAACAGATTTTCACCACTTAGCACCGAATAACCACATCGATCTATCATGCGGTATTTCGCCAATGTAAGAAACTCCTCAAAGAGTTCTTCATTCTTATCAATCACATCAAAGATACGCTGAAGGATTGCACCAATTATGCCTGTATCATTGCGATGTTGCTTGTATTGTTGTGCAATAAATGACATCATATAATACATCGGTTGGATACAAAACATAGGTGCAAATTGTGGATTATCTTTGATAAATGCATATTTGGCGATATGTTTACCTTCTTTTAGCTCGAATCGATCGAACTCCACCCCACCCATAGTCAATATAGGAGTGATGACCACAGCCACATTGTCGGTATTAGCAAATAGGTCAATGATATTGGCATAACAATCTTGTACGCGTGCATTGAGTTCATCCATACGATTTTGATAAAAATACTTCTCGCATTTGAGCGGAACGAGCAAGATTAATTTATTGGAAAAGACGTCCACGTTATCTCTCAAATAATTGTATATGAAAGATACTTGGTTACGCTCTTCATTGTATTCTGCATTCTGCTCCATAAGGTATGGCGAATCAATCGCAATGAGAACAACAGATGATTGAGCAATCTGCTCGCTTACAAATTCAGCATTGGACTGAATAAACTCACCTGGATAGTCAGTGACATTGAAATTGATGCATGGTGTGCGACCAAGCAATCCCATTTCGAAATTGAATGTATGCACAGCGGAAGAAGCTGCAATTCCAGCATCTACAATATCCTTCTTCTCATCAAACACCTCCTGAAGGTCTAATTTGCGCGCGAGTAACTCAGCACGTGTATCAGACTTAGCAGTTAGGGCTATTTTCGATTTCGACAATCCGTTTGAAGAACGTGAGTCATCAAAGATGGCTGTCATAATTGTGGTTTTACCAACACTTCTTGCACCCAACATGCACATATTGAGTTCCATGTGTGTTTTGGATAATTCTCTCAATTCCATAGTATTATCTCCATATTAGTGTATAATCTTAAAATTATTTATTTCGCATGAAGCATCCAAGCAATTAGCCCAAGCATTCCACTCTGTAGCAGTTTCATGCATCTGTTCGCCCTTGACAATCAGTTCGTGCCAAATGGCATTGGCATTTTCCCAATAGAAATCCTCGAGTTCTTTGGCTCCCTGTCCATTGCGAATCTCCTGTTGGAAGGTATCAGCCATGCACCACATAATTAAATTGGGTTGTGATATTTCTTCGATAGGAGTAGATTCAGAAACTATGATACCTTGCGGCATTGATAGTCCTAATTCATGGTATAATTTGCGTTGCACATCAACAATCACAGCATACAATGCTTGCTGGATGATGATTGCTTTATCTTCTATTCCCAAGCCTTCTTCCATAGGAGGAAGCTTGGTCTTTTCTGGACGAAGCATATCGCATGCACAAATACACTTACTATAGAGGAATCCCTCAATACGCATCTCAAAATCTGCGACTGTTTGGAAGGCAGATGAGAGTGTAGGGTATAACTTGAGTTTTTCAGCAATCAATGCAGCAAACCACTCTTTTGTGGGCATGTTGGATGAAACAGATTTTAACTTAATTTGCTTCAAGGCACCAGCATCAAAGAGCAAACGAATAATATCATTTTGCACTTTAGATTGAATGGTCTTCACTGAGCGTGAGCTTACTTGTTTGATAGATGACAGAATCTGTGAACGTATATTATCCATATAGAGACTATACACATTCTCGCTCCATGCGTATTGTCCACCTTGGTTTAGTTTGTTCTCAATCTCATACACTTTTGGTATATAATTGATTACATCTTCAACAAAAGGAGTGAGATCATCTATCATCTGCAAGGATGGTTCGCTGACATGTGCATATAAACCATCCACATATGCTCGCAATTGGCCTTTAAGCAAGAGATTTTCATATTGGTAGTCGAAGATTGCCTTTTTATTTTCATTGGTAACAAACAGAGCACTCAATATATTGACCTTGCTACATATTTCCATATAGGATTGATATAGAGCTTCTGCATGCGCATCTGCTTTAATCATAAAAGAAGAGTCAATCGCATCAATATTCGTAATGATGGTTTGAAGCAGAGGGACGAGGAGTTTGTCAGTCACTTCTTGTTCGCTCATTGCATCCACTATTTCGCACCATGCCAATACCTGCTCGGCAGAGAATGTTCGCTTGATGCTTTCTAAGTAGTCCAAATAGGATTTATATTCATCACCCTTTTTAGCGCACTTTTCTTCTGACTTCTTATTGATAATACCTATTAACCATTTATTAGGTTCGTAGTCGCGAAGTTCAGCCTGCAGGTCGCTTAGTAGAGCAGACTCTGCCTTCGGATTTTTGGATGCGCCATCTTCGCTTGGTTTGTAGATATAGACAGCTGCATCACTCTCATTCTTGAGCACATCAAACATCTTAGCCTTGTCTTCCATTTCAGTAGGAGCGTTGCCAAGACCAATAGTATCCACCAAGACTATATTACCTGCATCAGCATAGGGAAATTTCTTCTTGATGTATGCTATTTTTACCGCCACATATTTGCAGAAGAAGACTTGTACATCACCAGAGTGTTGCTTCTGTTCGGCTCTGTATATGTGGAATGCTTGAGGGATATCCTTCTCCGATTTGTACATCTTGTATTTGGCAACTAACTCTGCAACTACTTTCTCATCCGTTTTCACCTCGTTGGCATGACCAATAAGCGAGGAATATATGTCAAAGCAGTCAATGTATGTCTCTTTGAAATTGCGTACCTCATCATCTTCTAAGTTTTGGAACTCATGCCTATGTGCCAAAGAAGGGATTTCGTGGAGCGAGGAAATAGATAGGTGTGATTGAGGGAACAATTGCGATAGTTTATTGTTGACTGCCGACACAAACTCCAATACCGAGTAGTACTCAATCTCGACCTCAAAGAAGTTCTTTTTACTACCTTCGTAATTGCTGATTATAGAAATCGCACCAGTACAGTCAGTTGCAGAAGAAGACGGAATACTATCATCATTTAGACCAGATATACGTTGTAAGAAACTGCTTTTGCCTTGTCGTGCTTGACCGATAAAAGCAATTTGTACACTATCGCGCGAAAAACGATTTTGTAAACGATGCAATTCGTTTTTTTGCGCTACGATCTTTTGCTTCAATTCATGCAAATTAATCTCTAACAAGCGATTCGCAAATTGAGGTTGTTTTTCCACTAAATCAGCAAATTTGCCACTGCTTTGCTGAATTTCAGACTTGATTTGATTGAGAAACGCTTCAAAAGCATTTACATCACTTTCAAGTCGTTCAACAAAATCTAACTTCTGCTGAATAGTAGATAGACGTCCCATTCCCTCGAACTTTCCTTGTCCTTTTCGACTATCCAAAATCTCTTGTACTTGTTCTCTAATTTTCATGTTGATGAATATTTAAAAACCTATATTGTTCCAATTGTTTTAATCTATTTGCAATCATCGGATGATCTTTGTATATTTCCATCAATGATGGGGCCATACTTTGTTGTTCTGATTTGGCTACTTTTGCCATCAATGAATATACGTGCTCAATGTCT
>CALZHO010000136.1 GCA_945787425.1 uncultured Bacteroidales bacterium | reverse complement strand
TTTTTTGGATTATATTCCGAAAATTCGTTTAGTTTTTTGGATTAGAGCATTAGACTGGTGGCGGATAGATGGTAGCATTAGTAGTTATAGCCGCATTAGATATCCGAATATCATTCGGAACAATAAACATAGATTCTCAGAAGCAATTAAAAATGTCCGAAAAAGATGTATCAGGCATTCTTTTAGAAAATTATTGCTATGGAATTTTGGGAATTGAGAATTTTTTATTATCTTTGCAGCTGTAAATTAACTACTGCAAATATTACCAACTATGACTGTACATGTAGCATCGTTTTTAGAAAGTATCGGTGGGTCAATTGACAAGGATCATTACCTCCGTCCTCTCCCAGGCAGACCAGGCTATGCTGCCTATTGTCACAAACCAGACTACTCAAAGAAGAAACGCAAAGAAATGGCGGAACGCCCTATGGTTAAGGCATTTAGCAACGTGTTGGAAGAGGCAAGTACTATCCTACGTGACCCTGAGGCAGAGACACATCGTGCCGCATTGCGTGAGGCGAGCAAACATCAGCGTATGCCGCAAAATGGCAAACCTGCTGTGCCTGCAAGGTTGTATGATTATATCAAAAAAGAGTTATTCAAGTCTCGGTGATAGCTGCTTGATGATACGCTCATCACTCGGCGAGGTTCCGATGAGATTCCGATGAGGTTCCGATGAGGTTCCGATGGAGATAAGTGGCATATAAGTGGCATACAAAGGGGGAATAACTGGAAATAAGAGAAGAAAAAAAGGCGAAATTGTTGATTTTACTTGCGTATGTGAGAAATTTTTACTAATTTTGCGCGTTTTTTGCAAAGCAAAAGAAATAATGTCAAAAACACTCTACATAATCGCAGGATGTAATGGTGCAGGAAAAACAACGGCATCATTCACTATCTTGCCAGAGATTTGGCATTGTCAGGAGTTTGTGAATGCGGATGAGATTGCACGTGGATTATCTCCGCTCAATCCGCACAGCATGGCTATTCCCGCAGGGCGAATCATGCTGCAACGCATAGAAGAACTGCTACAGCAAGGCGCATCGTTCTCTATTGAAACGACATTGGCAACACGCTCGTATCTGCAATTGGTAAAACGCGCACAAGCAGAAGGATATGTGGTGAATATTTTGTTCTTTTGGCTTGAGAGCCCAGAACTGGCAGTGCAACGCGTAGCCCAACGCGTGAGCGAAGGTGGACATGATATAGCCGTAGATGTAATCCGTAGGCGTTATGAATTGGGATTGAAAAACTTCTTCCATCTCTACAAAGATGCAGTAGATACTTGGACATTAGTAGATAATGCTTGTAACCCACGGCATGTGATTGCTACGGATGAGGATATATTGGATGTAGAACTGTATAAAAAGATTGAGACGTATGTCAACGACTGAAAAGAAACAATATCAAGAAGATTTGCTTCATGGTCTTGAACTGGCGGAGTATCGTATGCTTCGCGATAAAGCTATGCGAAATGAAACACTCATTCAAGGAGACGGTAAAGGCGGATGGGTGGAAGTGTCCGCACGTGAGTTGTTCGTGAAACTATACAACGAGCCAGTGCCAACTTTCTAAGTGGTTGAAAAGGTTTTAAGGGGTCTAAAAGTTTTAAAGGTAGACGAATGATCAAACATGACGGCATAATCATCGCGTTGAATGAGGACGGAACCGCCCTCGTGCGTATCGTGCAAGCGAGCGCATGCGCCGCATGCAAAGCCAAAGCCATGTGCGCCAGCGCAGAGAGCGTGGAGAAGGAGATGAGGGTTGTACTGTTAGGTGAAAACGGAAAGGTGAAAACGGAAAACAATTCTACACAATCCTACCATGTTGGCGATGAGGTGGAGGTGATGGTACAACAGAAAATGGGATGGAAAGCTGTAGTATTGGCATATCTGCTGCCGTTCTTTGTGATGTTGGCGGTGATATTTATGGGCAATGCGTTGTGGAATGTGCGTGAGGAAATACTCGGCACAGCAGCACTTGGCGCAATGGCGTTGTATTATATCGTGTTGGGACTGTTCAAAGACAGATTGCAAAAAGAGTTCTCTTTTACAGCAAAGAAGAAAAATAACTAACAAAATTATAAAAACACAATGAATTTAATTCTGATTTCTTTAGCCGTTTTGGGCGTGACGGGATTGGTGGCAGCGGTGCTGCTATACTTCGTTGCCCAAAAATTCAAGGTGGAAGAAGATCCACGTATCGATGAGGTGCAAGAGGCGTTGCCTGGCGCAAACTGCGGTGGATGCGGTTTTGCAGGCTGTCGCGCTTTTGCCGAGAGTTGCGTGAAAGCGGACTCGCTGGATGGACTTCTCTGCCCTGTAGGCGGTGCACCTACGATGAAGACAGTAGGTGAGATTCTTGGAATGGCGGTCGGAAACATCGACCCCAAAGTAGCAGTAGTACGCTGCAACGGTACGTGCGAAGCACGCCCAAAAACAAGCACCTACGATGGTGCTCAGAGCTGCCAAATCCTGCATAACTGCTATGTGGGCGAGTCGGCTTGTCCGTTCGGATGCTTGGGTTGCGGCGACTGTGTGGCTGCCTGCGAGTTTGATGCCATCCACATGAACCCTGAGACAGGGTTGCCAGAAGTGGACGATGAGAAATGTACCAGTTGCGGTAAGTGTGTGAAAGCGTGTCCACGCAACATCATCGAGCTCCGCAAGAAAGGTCCAAAGAGCCGCCGAATGGTAGTGATGTGCGTGAACAAAGACAAAGGTGCTGTAGCACGCAAGGCATGTACCAATGCTTGTATCGGTTGTAGCAAGTGTCAGAAAGTCTGCGAGTTCGATGCAATCACCATCGAGAATAACTTGGCGTACATCGACTACAACAAGTGCCGCCTCTGCCGCAAGTGCGAGGACGCTTGCCCAACAGGAGCAATCCACGCTGTGAATTTCCCACCAAGGAAGGTGAAAACTGCGCCTGCAGCACCAAAGGCTGCGCCAAAGGTTGCGGAGCAACCTGTTGAAAAGGTTTCAGAAGTTTTAAAAGTTTCAAAGGTTGAAGGAGAGGAGGCAAAGGCATGAAAGCAACATTTAGTATAGGTGGAGTACATCCACATGATAATAAGCAATACTCTGTTCATCAACCTATCACCGAGTGCCCATTGCCAGCGAAAGCAATCATTCCGTTGGTACAACACATCGGTGCGCCTGCGCAAGCGGTAGTGGAGAAAGGACAGAAAGTGAAAGTAGGCGAACTGATCGCCAAGGCAGGTGGCTTCGTGAGTGCGAATGTCCACGCTCCTTTCAGTGGTACTATCACCAAGATTGATACCACCATCGACGCATGGGGCATGAAAATGCCTGCCATCTTCATGGATGTAGAGGGCGACGAGTGGCTTGAGACCATCGACCGCAGCAAGGATATCGTTCGCAAATTAGACTACGAACCAAAGCATATTATAGATAAGGTACAAGAGGCAGGTATCGTAGGTTTGGGTGGCGCATGTTTCCCAACTCACGTAAAACTGATGCCCCCTCCAGGCAAGAAAGCCGAAGTGCTGATTGTGAACGGCGTGGAGTGCGAGCCATACTTGACTTGCGACCACCAACTCATGCTCGAGAAGGGAGAGGAGATTATCATCGGTATTCAACTGCTGATGCGTGCACTCAACATTGAGAAAGCTATCATCGGTATCGAGGCGAACAAACCTGATGCTATCAAGCACATGACTGCTCTCGCAAGCAAAGTGCTGGGCATTGAGGTGAAAGCCCTCAAACTGAAATACCCACAAGGTGGCGAGAAACAGCTCATTGATGCATGTATCCATCGCCAAGTACCAAGCGGTGCATTGCCAATTGAGGTAGGTGCTGTGGTGGACAACGTGGCTACTATCTACGCTGTATATGAGGCAGTGCAAAAGAATAAACCATCATGGTATATACGCTCTGTGGACTCATAATCA
>CALZHO010000135.1 GCA_945787425.1 uncultured Bacteroidales bacterium | reverse complement strand
TTCCATATCGTTCACTTGGAAGGTGTAGAACTTCCCTTGCAGGTCTCTGCGGACGCTGCACGTCCATGTCCCGTCTTTGCTGCGGCGCATGGGTATCGCCTCTTGCGCCTCTCCTCCCACGCCTTCGTCATATAGCCTGAGGCACACGCTGTCTGCCGCGGGACTCCACAGAGAGAAGGTTGTCTTCGAGGGGGAATACACCATCTCGTCCAATGCGCCTTCGCGCACAGGATAATCGTCCACCGACTCATACACGGGTGCTTTCCCGCCGCAACCTGCTAAGGTGCAAACTAAACTTAATGCTAAAATTTCTTTTTTCATGGTTTGTAATGGTTTGATTGATTGAAATAATATAGTTTGATTGTTTACAAATAAAACATGGCATAAACATTTTGTCGAAAGCATGTATTGTGCCCAAATAGCGCGCAAAGGTACGATTATTTTTTGACATATCCAACTTTTTGTTGTGTGGATGGTGAAAAAAAGTATTGTTTGCAAATTTACAAAATGGTAATTTATTTGGCAGTTTCATATTTTTTCCGTATCTTTGCACTCAATTTCGTAACTATTTGGAGATATAGTTTGCATTAACCGAAGAAAAAACGTAAGTTATTTATACTAATTTTTACTATTGCGAGTATATGAACATCGGTGATTCTATTCCTGCTTTTTCCGTTCAGGACCAAGACGGTAATGTGGTAAGTAATGCGAGCCTTCTGGGCAGCAAGACAGTGCTCTATTTCTACCCCAAAGATTCAACTCCCGGGTGTACAGCGGAGGCATGTAATCTGCGTGATAACTATGAGCGGTTTATGGCGAATGGCTACAAAGTGTTTGGTGTTAGTAAAGATTCGCAGAAGTCTCATGTAAATTTTCGTAACAAATACGAGTTGCCCTTTCCCCTGCTTTCTGATCCGACGACGGAGATGCTTCAGGCTTTCGGTGCGTGGGGTGAGAAGAAGATGTGCGGCAAGACTTGTGTGGGGACGTTGCGCAAGACCTTTGTGATAGACGAAAAGGGTGTAATAGTGCGTATTATAGACAAAGTGGATACGAAGAATCACGCGTCGCAGATACTATAAAAGACGGCTATGAATTTGCATCTGCTGACTCTTGTTTTTGCCTTGATTGTTGGTTGTTTGATGTGTGTGCTTGTGCTGGCTATTTATTTGATAGTCAGGCTGTTGGTGTATATGTTTAGGGGGAGGCGTGTGTCGGTAAATCCCTTTTTGTATGTGTGTTTGGTGTGTGTGTTGGTCAGTTGGGTGGTTATTGGTTATGGCTATTGGGTAGGTCGTTTTGAGGTTGCAGTTCGTGCAACGGAATATAAGGACGCGCGTTTGCCGGTTGGTTTTGACGGTTATAAGATATTGCATATCAGTGATTTGCATTTGTCGACGTATGCAGATCGTCCGTCCGGATTGCAAGCGATAGTGGATAGTATCAACGCTCAGTCGGCGGATTTGATATGTTTTACGGGGGATATCGTGAGTCTTGGTGCTGATGAGGCTTATCCTTTTGCCGAGATTTTACGTGGTATGGTGGCTCGTGATGGAGTGTTGTCGGTGTTGGGCAATCATGATTTGATGATATACCGTGATATGTCCATATCTGAGCGTAATGAGGAGGTGGCGCGTTTGGTTGGGTTTGAGCGGGATTCATTGGGTTGGACGGTATTGCGTGATAGTTCGCGGGTGTTGGTACGGTCTCGTGTGTTAGCCTCGGGTGAGGTGATACGGGATAGTCTGACGTTTGTTGGTGTGGATAACTGTTCGTGTGAGGGTCAAGGTTTTCGTTCGGTATATCATGGTGATTTGTCTTCGGCATTGTGTGGGACGAGTGGTTATAGGTTGTTGCTTACGCATGATCCGACTCATTGGCGTGCGGAGGTGTGTGGTCAAAGGGATATACGGTTGACGTTGAGTGGTCATACGCATTCGGGTCAGTGTTGCGTTTTTGGTTATCCGTTAGCGCGTTTGCTATTTGAGGAGTCGGCGGGTTGGTATTATTTTGGCTCTCAGGGTTTGTATGTTACTTCCGGCGTAGGTTGTACGTTGCCCGTTCGCGTAAATTGTCCGTCGGAAATAACGGTGATAACTCTTCGTCGGTGATTCTCAAATACCGGAAATCGTTTATGAATGCTGAAAAGGGATGGATTATATCGAAAATGCGACAATCGGTTTTTGTGTGTATTCTTAATAATCGTACATTTTTGGGAAAGTCTTAGACCCTTATTAGACCCTTACTTAACCCTTACTATAGCCCGTGTATGGCGTGGTGGGCAAATCTTAATAATCGTACTATTTTTCTTGCGTTGTTTTGTTGAGGAAGATGGTGCGATTTTTAATTTGCAGTCAAAAGGGTGTTTTATTTGCATATATGAAAAAAAAGTAGTAACTTTGCGGGCGAATTTGTGAGTTTCTTATTTCAAATTGTCCGCCTATGTCTCCAACCATTACTATTTTTTGCAAGAACACGAAGGAGTATTACGATGTTCCTCGCGGGATTTCTTTGATTGAACTGAAAGAGCTCATAGGCATTTCGTTGCCTTATCCCGTGGTGGCTGCGCATGTGAATTACAAGGCAGAGAACCTTGATTTTCTGCTTTATAAGCCGAAGGATGTGGAGTTTTTGGATGCGAGTAGTGCGAGCGGGATTCGCTGCTATACTCGCACGCTGAACATGATATTGGCATGTGCGATTCATGAGCTATATCCTCAGGCAGACCTTCGCGTGGAGCACCCTATCAGCAAGGGCTATTACTGCACTTTGCAATGGAAGAAGGACCATGAGCAGGAGCTGACGCATGAGATGATAGGTGCTATCAAGGAGCGCATGCAGCAGATCATCCGCGAAGATAGGAAAATCATCGAGGAGGAGAAGCAGACCAAGGAGGTGATAAAGATGTTTGGCGAGCGTGCAGACGGAGAGAGCACGATCTTCGAGACCCTCGGCAACCCCTACTGCCGGTATTTTCGGATGGGGGACTTTATTGACTACTACACCTCAGTGCTAATGCCTTCCAGCGGCTATGTAACGGTGTTCGATTTGGAGCCTTACTACGATGGTATGCTCCTGCGTGTGCCCAGCATGAAGAACCCGCTTGAATTAGAGGAGTCAGTACCGATGGGCAAGATGTTTGATGTTTTTCAGGAGTACGGCGATTGGAATAGACTGCTCAATATCAACAATGTAGCCGACTTTAACGTGGCATGCCGCAACAACAAGAGTTTTATCATGATCAAGCTTGCGGAAGCGCTCCACGAGAAGAAGATCGCCCTGATTGCCGATGATATTGCGGCTCGGAAAGGGACACGGTTTGTGCTTATCTCGGGTCCTTCTTCCTCGGGTAAGACCACGTTCTCCAAACGCTTGCAGATACAGTTGCTTGTGAATGGTATCAAGCCGGTAATCATCTCGATGGATAACTACTTCGTGAACCGCGTGGATACCCCTCGCGATGAGAACGGCGATTGGGATTTTGAGAATATCAATGCCCTTGATTTGCCGTATTTCCGTCAGCAGATGAGCGACTTGCTCGACGGCAAGGAGGTGGAACTGCCGACGTATTCGTTCGAGAAAGGCGAGCGTATCTTCGATGGCAAACGGCTGCGGCTTGCCAAAGACAGCGTCATCATCCTTGAGGGTCTCCATGCACTCAATCCTTCGTTGCTACCGAACATCCCCCGCGAGGCGACATATAAAATCTTCGTTTCCGCCCTCACCACTATCAATATCGACAACCACAACTGGATTCCCACCATCGATATTCGGCTCCTACGCCGCATCGTGCGCGACTACAAATACCGCAACTACTCCGCGCGCGAGACCATCTCTCGTTGCCCTTCTGTGATGCGAGGCGAAGAGAAATGGATTTATCCCTTCCAAGAGGAGGCGGACGTGATGTTCAACTCCGCCTTGCTCTTCGAGTTGGCGGTACTCAA
>CALZHO010000134.1 GCA_945787425.1 uncultured Bacteroidales bacterium | reverse complement strand
CCTCGTAGTAGCGAGGAGACACAGGAATGGGTTGCGCTTGTGGCGTATTGAGTTCGGCAGAAATCATACCCTCTTTGTCGCGGCGCAAGACTTTGATATGTTGCGGGTTGATATAATAGCTGCGTTGGCAGCGGATCAGTCCGTGCTTGTGCATCAGTTCTTCCAGCGACTTCATAGATGCACGTAAAGCGTATTCTTTCAGGCGGTCGCCTTCCATGTAACGGATATGTACATAGTTCTCTTCGGCCTTGATGTATAGCACGGCAGAAGAAGCAATCATGAGTTTCACGCGTTGGGTGCTGTCCACAAAGCGCATGAGCGAGTCATCATAGGTGGCTTGCTCTTCTTTTTGTGCTGCAAATGCCATAGCTACAGTAAATATAACATACGGATAGATGCAGATGATGAGTAGTGCATATAGCGATTGTCCTACTACATGGAAGTAGGGGTATGCACCTTTATACATCAGTGTGAGGTATAGTGCCATAAACAAACTCATAGTGATGAGTTCGGCTATTTCCCATACTACATAGCGCCACCAATTGAGGCGCATCTGGTGAAAGAGCACCATCATCAGCACACGCGAAATAATCATCACGCCCAATAGAATGCACATGATAATAGTAGTGTTGAAACTGAGCATATCTTTTCCCATGTCTAATAACTGTGTGGCAAGGGCAGGTTGGTAGATTAGCATAAAGCAGAGGAAGAAGACAGGTATGCCTAATAGGTAGAGCAATTGGCTGCTCAGTTTGCCGAAAATAGCGGGAATGTTGTTCATAATTTAGTGTATTTGTTTGGTGTGACGAAATGGCAGATTGCGGGTGTTTTGTCACAAATATGCTTATTTTGTCACTATATTGGTGTTTTCAACAAAAATTGTGCCATACTATCACAAAAGTTTGTATAGGCAGAAAATTGGCAGTAATTTTGCAACGGATTTTGAAAAAGAAAGGACAATATTATGAAATTAGTTGCTTTAGGTGATTCTATTATGAAGGGTGTGCTTGTTGAGTCTGAGGGCGAGCGTAGTCGTTACTCGTTGGCAGATAAGAGCATTGTGGAGTGCTGTGCCGAGAAGTTGGGTGGCGAGAGCTTGAATTTGGGCAAGATGGGTTGCACGATAGAAGCAGGCGAGCGTATATTAGATAGGTACTTGGATAAGATGTCAGGTGCTCGATACGTGCTACTGGAGTATGGCGGTAACGATAGTGATTACAACTGGCAGGAGATAGCCGAGGCGCCTGAGAAGGAGCACTTCCCACGTACTCGATTGGAAGTATTTGAAGAGGTGTATGAGCGTGTGATCAATAAGATAAAAGCGATGGGGGCAATACCGCTTGTGCTATCCTTGCCGCCCATGGATGCCGAGCGATATTTTGCCTTCTTTTCTCAAAAGTGGGAGGAGGGATTTCGTGCGAACGTGATGCGTTGGTTGGGGGGTTCGACCAATACGATTATGTCGGGTCACGAGTTATATAACCTTGCCACTATGCGTGTGGCACAACGTACAGGTGCACAGTGGATAGATGTGACAAGCGGACTATTGAAGGATCATAATTACCGTGCGTATTTGTGCGATGACGGTATCCATCCGAATGAACGTGGACAACGTATGATTGCGGAGGCAGTATTGCAGAGTTTGCGATAGGTGTCTTTGTCACGATGCGGATGCTCCTATATTCTGCTATTGACTACACTCAGGTTGGCATTCTCGCCAACCTGAGTGTATTTCTTTGATTGTTGTTTATTGTGCGCTGTGCAAACGAAGCATATCTTCGCACATAGAGGTGAAAGCGCGCACGGAATGTTCTAAGGAGTATTTGTCTGCCTCCTGCGCATAACGTTTTCCCATTGCGTTGCGTTCCTCTGGGTGGTCTAACCAATAATCTATTTTACGCGCTAAGTCTTTTGCATCACCTGCATGGAAAAGACTACGATGATCCAATGCAAAAGACTTGGTGGCAGACAAATGACTATCTGAAATGACTGGCACTAAGCCCGTGGCAAATGCCTCGATGCAAGCAATGGCTTCGCTCTCCATGTCGCTGGCATGTACATAAACATCCGTCTGCGCCAACAAGTCAAGCAATTGCTCCTGATTGTAATACACAAAAGCAGGTGGATTGGTCAGTCCAATACGTTTTGCCAAACGTTGGTAGTTGTCCTTCAATGGACCTTTGCCTGCAAAAACCAATTGTATTTTGTCTGCATACTTGGACAATGCCGCAGCACGAATCACCAAGTCCTGACGCTTCTCGCGTGCCAAACGACCTACCATAGTAATGACAATCTTGCCTTCGTAGGTAGGGGACTTATAGTGCTTTTGCTCCACAAAAGCGCTACTGATACCATTCGAGATGGCTCGAATATCGTTCTTATAGCCATGTTGCAACAATTCGTTTGCCATAAAAGGGCTGGGGCAATGCACATGGTGAAAATGGGAATAAATCGTTTTGTCCCATAGACGATATACCAAGTGATTGAGCCATGACCATTTGCCCATATTGAAAGCACTCAGCACATTTTCGGGCTGAATATGGAAGGCACTGGTGGCTGGTTTGTTCAGTTCGCGAATAACGGGGATACAGCGATACGTGAGTGCGTATGGCATCATACAATGCACTAAATCAGCCCACGCAATCGCTTGGCGAACGATGTGCATATCTATTACGGGGAAATGAAAGTCATACTTCTGCAATAGCGGTTCGACAATGGGGAAATCATATTTCTCCAACGGATAGGCCTCCTCTTCTGTGGGATGGCATACGCCTAAAATACGCACCTGATGTCCTTGACGGCGTAGTTCGTTGGCGAAACGACGACAGCTGATTGTAGTGCCATTGTTAGATGATATAAAATCATCTATGATGAATAAAATTTTCATATCATTTTGTTTGTTTTTGCCTGTGAGATATGTTTGTGGAATCGTTGTACACCCAACGCAGGTTATCCACCCATAGTATGTTTCCCTCATGTGCGCGGAACACACCTGCGCAACTGGAGGATATTTGCAGAATAGCATGTGTGGGCTTTTCCAAACCAAATCCCACCTCTTCTATTTCCACCATTTTTCCTTGCGAATTGCGCGCCATCATAACGGATTTGTTTAACTGCTCGTAGGAGTGAAAAAGAGAGTCGTTGGTAATGTCGCCCCAACGAATAGGAATATCGTGGTTGTTAATCCATTCGGGTATATCGTGATAAATGCGTTCGCTGGCTGTTCCTACTCTGCGGGCATAAATCTTGCCCGTCTTGGGGTCTTCCCAACGGTGTTGCAGAAAGACAAAGACCTCTGCATGGTCGCGCCCTGGTTCTTGTTCGGGTTTGTTGCGGACAGTGGAGGTGACCATTTCTGAATCCTCGATTTTGGCTTTGTAATCCAATCGCAGAGCAACAGGGTGTTCGGTAAATGGTACACCGAAATCCACGATAGTGAATGGTTTGCTCTTAGCCACAATACCTGCAGGTTCGAGGTTCTGCCCAAAGAAGATAGAGCCCGTGACCATCACATGCATATCGCCAAAATGGATATGCTCAATCTTGTTTTCCATGCGGCATGCGTAGCCATCTAAACGTGGTTCGGGTTGCACAGCACCACCCGTAGCGGTTTCGACTATCCATTTCGCATACGTGTTGCTACACCCCCACGGATTGCCATCAATGGGTACATATGCGCCATTCTCGCGAATAGTGTCGGTAGGACCAATGGCGTATAGCGTTTTCGTAGCACCGCCCAAGAGTTTGGATTCGTGGATATAACGCACTATCCACTGATTCATATCGCCATATGGAATCATCTCTTCGCGTTGCTGCGACATGAGCAGTACGGGCAGCAACAAAAATCCAGTAATAAAAAGGTTTCGTATCATTATTTATAGTTGTTAATTATTCATTTGTCGATTCATCATTTCTGTGGGGTAAGCCCATTGCAGAAACTCAGT
>CALZHO010000133.1 GCA_945787425.1 uncultured Bacteroidales bacterium | reverse complement strand
CATTGAACTCGGCGGTGTTCTCGGATGGATCGTTTGTATATATACCAAAAGGTGTACGTTGTCCTATGGAGCTGAGTACGTATTTCCGAATCAATGCGGGTAATACGGGTCAGTTTGAGCGCACCTTACTGGTGGCAGATGAAGGGGCATATTTGAGTTATCTGGAGGGTTGTACTGCGCCGATGCGCGATGAGAATCAGTTGCATGCGGCGATTGTGGAGATTGTGGTGCATAAGGATGCCGAAGTGAAATATTCCACTGTGCAAAATTGGTACCCCGGTGACAAGGAAGGCAAGGGCGGTATATATAACTTTGTAACGAAACGCGGTATCACGCATGAGAATGCGCGCCTGAGTTGGACACAAGTGGAAACAGGTTCGGCAATCACATGGAAATACCCCAGTTGCATTTTGAAAGGCGATAACTCGAGTGCAGAGTTCTATTCGGTGGCTGTGACCAATAACTACCAGCAAGCCGACACGGGAACGAAGATGATTCATATCGGCAAGAACACGCGCTCGCGTATAATAAGTAAAGGTATATCGGCGGGCAAGAGCCAAAATGCGTATCGTGGACTGGTGCGCGTGATGCCGAATGCAGAGAACGTGCGTAACTATAGCCAGTGTGATAGCTTGTTGTTGGGTGACAAGTGCGGCGCGCATACTTTCCCAACGATGCGCATACAAAATCCTACTGCGATTATAGAGCACGAAGCCACCACAAGCAAGATTAGCGAAGACCAATTGTTCTATTGTCAACAACGTGGCATAGGTGTAGAGGATGCAGTGGGGTTGATAGTGAATGGCTACGCCAAAGAGGTGATGGACAAGTTGCCAATGGAGTTTGCCGTGGAGGCGCAGAAACTGTTGCAGGTGAGTTTGGAAGGAAGTGTAGGATAAAACGAAATAAATCTATCAATAAAAACACCAAAAACAACTAAAAACAATTAAAAACAACTAAAATCAATTATGGCAAAACGATTTTTTGGCATTTTAGCGGCTTGCTTCATGTTCATGACAGCCACTGCTGCTACTCTGTTCCCATCGCGTACTGACTTCCGCGATGAGTCCATCTATTTTGTGATGACCACCCGTTTTTATGATGGCGATGCGAGCAACAATACGCATTGCTGGGATGGTAACAACCCTGGTGACCCCGCTTGGCGTGGCGATTTCAAGGGATTGATTGAGAAGATGGATTATATCAAAGCCCTTGGCTTTACGGCTATTTGGATCACACCTATCGTAGAAAATGCGTCAGGTTATGACTACCACGGCTACCATGCACATGATTTCTCTAAGGTAGATCACCGCTATGAGTCGGAAGGGGTAGGTTTCCAACAAGTGATTGATGAAGCGCACAAGCGCGGTATGAAGATTATCTTGGATATTGTGCTGAACCACACAGGTAACTTTGGTGAGGCAAATCTGTGCAAACTCTTTGATCGTGATTGGACTAAAGACCAAAGTGCTATTGACGAGTGTATGATTCCTATCACAGAAAAAGATGGTGGCAAATTGCCTGATAACTACTTGAGCCTTCCTGGTGGACAGCAATATTCTGCACGCCTTTCGAAGATGAAAAATACCACAGGTGTAAACTACGACGTGCATAATTATTGGCATCACTTTGGTCATGGCAACTGGGACGATCCTACACGCTGGTGGATGCAGATTGCAGGCGACTGCGTGGATTTGAATACAGAGCATCCTTATGTATATAACTACTTGATAGAGTGCTACTCTAAGTTCATCAAGATGGGTGTGGACGGCTTCCGTATTGATACGGGTGGACATATTCCACGCCTCACATTCAATCAGGCGTTTATTCCTGCTTTCCAAGCAGCGGCAGAGAGTGCAGAAGCTAAAAACAAGCGCGGTGACATGCCATTCTATATGTTTGCAGAGGTGTGCGCGCGTTACTCGAGTATTTGGTATCGCGGGCAACCTAACCTTTCGCCATTGTACTACACTTGGAAAGAAAACAAGACTTATGCATGGGATAATGATCCTGCTTCATGGGATGATATCGTAGCCATGGAAGGTGATATGTGTAATACCCACACTAACCACAAGTCTGTGCAACAATCTGCATCGGATGCCAGCAAGCCTACTTCACAAAACGCTTTCTTGAACGGCAACACCTATCATACCCCAGATTACTCCCAAGCGAGTGGACTGAATGTGATTGACTTTACGATGCACCATAACTTCCGTTCTGCCAATGAGGCATGGCATATTGCACAAAAAGGCAATGACCAATACTACAACGACGCTACATGGAATGTGGTATATGTGGATTCACACGACTATGCGCCTAACGGTGCTCCAGAGGACAAGCGTTTCTCGGGTGATGAGAGTACTTTGGCAGAGAACTGGAGTCTGATGTTTACTCATCGTGGTGTTCCTTGTGTCTATTACGGTTCGGAGATTCAGTTTAAGAAAGGCTACGTGATTGATAATGGTCCAAATACTTCGTTGATCAATACAGGTCGTGCGTACTTTGGTGGTTATATCAAGGGTAGTGTGGATGTAACCGACTTTGCTACTTACAGCAATGCTACGGGCAATATGGCTGCTACATTGAACCACCCATTGGCTAAGCACGTGCAACGCCTCAATTTGATTCGTCAAGCAGTACCTGCTTTGCGTAAAGGTCAATATTCCATGGAGGGTTGCAATGGTTCTTTCGCTTTCAAACGCCGCTATACCGATGATACTACCGACTCGTATGCGTTGGTATGTATCTCTGGTGATGCTACTTTCACAGGCATTGAGAATGGTACTTATGTAGATTGCGTGACAGGTGATACCAAAACTGTAACCAATGGTACCCTCAGCGTTACTTGCTCCGGCAAGGGTAATATGCGCGTGTATGTGCTGAATACCAGCAAGACAAAAGCCCCAGGTAAAGTGGGTGTAGATGGCAAGTATCTCTATCAGTCTTCTTCTGTAGGTGGTAGCACGCCTGATTGGGACGGCACACAAGAGGAGTTGACGGACGACCCAACGCTGCCAGAGGAGCCAGAAGAGTCAATCGAACCATGTTTGACAAGCGCAGATCAACGTACTGTGTTCTTTACCAAATCATCGGAATTTGGCAAGAAGATTAATTGCTATATTTGGAACTCAAATGGAACAGTAACGAATGGCTGGCCAGGTTCTACTGCTACTTCGTTGGGTAATGGTAAATATCGTTTTGATATTCCTGCATCTGCTCCTGCAATCGATGGTACATGGCAGATTATCTGGAACGACGGAAGCGTTCAAACAAAAAATCTCGCGTTTACCAATCACGGTATGTATTCGGGTAGCAACAAGGATAATATCAGCTACACCTCTAAAGTAACTGCATTGTGCGAGGGCGGTCAAGTGCCTGATACACCAGATCCAACTCCTGATCCAGAACCAGCCCCAAGTGAGATGTGCTTGGAGTCTGCTGATGAGCGCGCAGTGTTCTTCCAAGGTTCAGACTTTGGTTCTGCAGTTAATGTATATATGTGGATTAAAGACACTAATACTGCTCTTGCAGGCGCGTGGCCAGGTACTGCTGCCACTCAATTGGGCGATGGCAAGTTCAAGTTCGTGGTTCCTGCCAGTGCAACAGGTGATCCTTCTACATGGATGATCATTTGGAATGGCAACGGCAAACAAACCGCTGACCTTACTTTCACCATGCATGGTATCTACAATGTCAATGGTTGCAATGGTACTGTGACAGCCATTTGTAGCGAAGCAACCGATGTGGAGAATGTAGAGGTTTCTAAGCCACAGGCTCATAAGGTGCTTATCAATCAATCTTTGTACCTTGTGATGCCAAATGGCGATGTATATGACATCTCAGGACGTCAAGTTCGTTAATGGAACAAACTTACGATAAGAAAACGCTGCGCAGACAATGTGCAGCGTTTTTTACGTTCTGTCCAGAGGGTTTGTGATTTTTGTTGCGTGATGAACAGTCG
>CALZHO010000132.1 GCA_945787425.1 uncultured Bacteroidales bacterium | reverse complement strand
GATAGGTTTTCTTTACGGAAATATTGGTAAATGGCAATAATTCTGCTCAAAGATTTGTACATGTCAATAAATTTTAGTACCTTTGCAGGCTCGTTTTTTGAAAAAATGTAATTATTAACACAAACAATATGTTACCCAAAAGAAGAATTATTTGCTTGTTAGCGATCATTGCACTCATGTGCTCTTGTGTTTCGCGGAAACAATTGGCTTATTTTCAGCCAATTACGGCGGAAAGCGCTGAAGAAATTAACAAGTACACACATCCACAACCTGAAGCTTGTGTAAAGGTGAACGACGCTTTAGTGATTATGGTGACTGCTTTGGATTTGGAGGCAGTTATACCGTATAATTTGCCGAGTGTACCTCATGTGTCGCCTACAAGTGCTGTTGAACCTACGGTTTCTTCCTATCAATATTATATGGTGGATGCGCAAGGGTGTATCAATTTTCCTATTTTAGGTAAACTGCATGTAGCAGGTTTAACTGTTGCTGAGGTAATCAGTTTGATTCAAGGTCGATTAGAGGGGCAAATCGTTGACCCTGTTGTGACTGTTCGTTTCTTGGATGCAAAAGTTACAGTGCTTGGAGAAGTTAAAAATCCTGGCATTTATCCGTTGAATAATGGACGTATGACGCTCTTGGAGGCATTGGGTGCTGCGGGCGATATGACCGAATATGGTAAAAGAACCAATGTCCTGATAGCAAGAGAAAATAATGGCAAATTAGAATTTGCTCGTCTGAATTTGAACACGGACGAGGTGTTCAAGTCGCCATACTTCTATCTCCAGCAGAATGATGTGGTTGTGGTAGAACCTAACCAAGCACGTTCAACCAGCAACCAGACTATCGGTTTGTGGCTGAGTATGATCGGTACTGTTTCCAGTGCTGCTACGGTGATTGTTTCTGTTATGTCTGCTACAAGATAAACACGCTATAAATGATTTCAACAAAATAAGAAAGTATAAATTATGACACAAGATACACATGTGATAGATATTCGTCTCTGGCTCAACCGCTTGCTGAAAAATTGGTACTGGTTTGTAATCAGCTGTTTCGTGTTTGGTTTGCTGGGCTTGTATAAATATTTCTCCACTACTCCAGAATATGTTGTTGATGCACGTATTATGTTGCGTTCGTCGGATCCAGAGTCTCCTCTTGAGCAAGTAGATGCGCTACAAATTATGGGTATGGGAGGAATGAAGAAAACGGAAGATGAGATTGCTATTCTTACCTCTCGAGATATTATGACACAAGTGGTGCGTGACTTGGATTTGCAGAGTTCATATTACAAGAAGAAACATCTCCGTTGGTATGGCCAATATCCTTCGCGTGACTTGACAGTTGTGTATCCCGAAATGTTTTTAGATACCACCAAACGTTTCGTGAAGATTTCCATTAAAGCTCGCAAAAACGATTATCTTGTGCGAGTTCGTTATGGTCAATGGAAATTCAGCCTTCACAAGGTAAAGGACTTGACCCAGCCCTTCAGCACGTGCGCTGGAGATATCAGCTTCTCTTTGCACAATGAAATTGAGAGGGGCGATAAATACAAGATTACTACTCTCCCCATGTTGCCTGTGGTGGATAACTACACTCGTATGATTTCTGCCACAACGATTAAAAAAGAGTCTAATGTAATTGAAATTTCTGCTGTTACAAATACTCCAGCTTTGATAGTTGATTTCATCAATAGGGAGATAGAGCTGTATAATGTGGATGCTGTGGTGGATAAGAACATCATGGCAAGTAACACGGCATCTTTTATCAATGAGCGCTTACGATTGATTGAGAGCGAATTGTTTGAGGCGGAAACGGAAGTGGAAGATTACAAAGAAAAATTTGGAATAGTAAATCTTGAGGCAGAAGCAGGATTGTATCTGCGCGAAAGTACTGAATATAAGAAACGAGTGGCAGAAATTGAGACACAAATCAATTTGATTAATTATGTGGCAGATTTTGTTCGTGATGATGCGCGACTCGATAACTTGATACCTGCTAACTTGGGTATTTTGGATGGTTCAATAGTTTCATTGATTGGCGAATATAATCGTTTGGTGATGCGTAAGTTGCGTTTGCAACGAACAGCGGTTAATGACAACCCTGTTATTACGCAGATTGATGCACAATTGACTGTTTTGCGCGAGAACCTTATAGTCAGTATAGCCAGTGTGAATAAGCGATTGGATATTTCTAAAGCTGATCTTGAGGTACGATTTGGTGATGTGGAGAAACAGCGAATCGGTATTCCGAGTCAGGAACGTCAGTATATTGAAATCGCTCGTAAGAAGGAATTAAAAGAAACATTGTATTTGTATCTGTACGAGAAACGCGAAGAGAATGCATTGACCTTGGCTTCTACCGTAATGCCTGCCAAGATTCTTGCTATGCCTCAAATGCATCCGCAACCCTTGGCTCCTAACCTTAAGATGTTGGCTCTCATCTACTTCTTGTTAGGATTGGGATTCCCTGTTGTGGGCATATATTTGTATTATCTGTTCAACAATCGTTTGACGGATGATTCCCATGAGTTCGAACAAAAAACGGGTATGCCTTTTGGTGGAACCATAGTGAAAAACCACCATGGTGGGCATGTAGCAGTAAGAGATGGAGTGAATTCCGTTTCTGCGGAGTTGTTCCGTTCGTTGCGTACGAATATTGGATTTATGATTCCTTCCAATATCAAACATCCTGTTATTTTGGTCACTTCAAGTGTCAATAGCGAAGGTAAATCGTATGTCTCGACTAACTTGGCAATATCCTTGTCGTTGCTGAATAAGAAAGTGGCACTCGTGGGACTCGATATCCGTAAACCAATGCTCTCCGAATATCTTGGGTTGCCATCTAAGGGGTGCTTGACCAGTTATCTGGCAGATGATTCATATTCTATAGATGATTTGTTGGTTCCTACAGAGTTCCCAAATATGACTGCCATTCCATCTGGTATTATTCCTCCAAATCCAAGCGAGTTGTTGCAGAGCGAAAGACTGAATAACCTATTCGCCGAACTTCGCCAGCGTTTTGATTATGTCATTGTGGACTCTGCTCCTGTGGCGATGGTCAGCGATACTTTCTTGCTTAATCATTTGGTGGATATGACCGTTTATGTATGCCGTGCTCGATATACAACCTTCAATCTTATTGATTTCTTGAAACAAGTCAACGAACAAAAACGATTGCCAAATATCGTTACCGTTCTCAATGGTGTGGCTGCGGATAAGATTGGCTATGGTTATGGCTACGGCTATGGTGCTAATACCCAAAGTGGTAAAAAGTAATTACCAATAGTTAACTATCCTTTCTTAACTACCTATGATCCTCTGTATAGCCGAAAAACCCTCTGTGGGACGCGATATTGCTCGTGTATTGGGGGCAACCACTTCGCGTGACGGCTATATGGAAGGCAATGGGTATTGTGTTTCTTGGACTTTTGGTCATCTCTGCGCTTTGCTTGATCCCAACGAGTACAACGAGCAGTGGAAAGGTTGGAACATGTCCTCTTTGCCTATGGTGCCAGAGCGTTTTGGTATTAAGGTCACCAACGACAAGGGCGTACAAAAGCAGTTCAATACCATCAAGAACCTCATCTCACAAGCCGAAATGGTCATCAACTGCGGTGATGCTGGACAAGAGGGAGAACTCATCCAGCGCTGGGTATATCAGAAGGCGGGATGCCGCGTGCCGGTCAAACGCCTTTGGATTTCTTCGCTCACCGAAGATGCCATCCGCGAGGGGTTCCAGAAACTAAAAGACCAAAGCGAATACCAACACCTCTACGAGGCGGGACTCATGCGTGCTATTGGCGATTGGCTGCTGGGTATGAATGCTACTCGTGCCTATCCCCTGCGTTTTGCCAAGGGAGTGGGTAAGGATCGCCAAGTCCTTAGTATCGGCCGCGTACAAACGCCAACACTCGCACTCATTGTCAAACGCCAACAAGAGATTGAGCACTTCATTCCACGCACT
>CALZHO010000131.1 GCA_945787425.1 uncultured Bacteroidales bacterium | reverse complement strand
TCCAGCTGCTATTCGCGAAGAGGTGCGATTGGAATACCAACAGAAAGGCATTGAGTGGTTGCAACAGGAAGTGCAACGCTTAGACCCCGTTTATTGGCAACAAGTGGATCAGCACAACCCGCAGCGCCTAATGCACTGTATTGAAGTGAGCAGGGTCAGCGGACAACCCTATTCCTGTTTTCGCAAACGAGAACAACATGCTGATCATCACCCTCTGCCCTTTCAGGTGCAATACATGATGGTCGAACGCCCAAGAGAAGAACTATACGCGCGTATCAACCTGCGTGTTGAGCAAATGGTAGAACAGGGCTTGCTGCAAGAGGCACAAGCGGCATTTCAGAAACTGCACATACCGCTCGACGGCCATATCGAATTGGATTATTCCACGCTGCCCAATAGCGTGAATACGGTTGGATACAAGGAACTATTGCGCTATTTTCGAGGCGAATGGACACTCCAACGTGCGATAGAAATGATACAACAAAACTCGCGCCATTATGCCAAACGGCAATTGACATGGTGGAGAAAAAGTTTTGCTAATGAATAAGAATATGAATAAAAAGATTATACTACTATGTACTGCATGCGCACTCATGGCGATGAGTTGCAAACGAGTGAGTGTCGATTTCACCTACTCGCCAACCCAACCAAGGGCTGGACAAGTGGTTTCGTTTACCAACAAGAGTAGCGCAGGAGAGAAATGGGCTTGGAACTTTGGCGATAATAGCACCAGTGTATCTAAGAATCCCAATAAGGTGTACAAGAAACCAGGCGAGTATCTCGTCACACTGATGGTCGATAGTGCTAAATACAACACAGCCAGCTATACCATCACGGTGTATGACACGGTACCTACTTTCGTGGCTTCCTCTGAATCTATTTTCCATTGTCAGGATGTGACTTTCACAGCCAACATCTATAATCCATTCAACTATCCATTGTCCTATCAGTGGCATATCTCTGACAATTGTGTACTCACCAGTGGCCATCTCACCAATCGTAGTATCACTGTGTATTTCAAATCACCTACTGCAAAAGACTCTGTTCAGTTGACTATCCAGCAAGGCGACAATGAGTACCCTGTGATTACTCGCTATTATCCTATCTACGAGACCTTAGCGCCTGCGATAGTTATGAATGATCAGAAGGATACATGGCGTCAGCGTATCATCCATGACCGACTCGATACTGTGCGCAGAAGTCAAGAGGAAGAAGACATCCTCTATCTCTCTGCTACCACTGACACTATGGTTCACTTCAATGGTCGGGATTTCTATGCCAGCAAGATGCAAGATATATTCCCAACCCAACCCATCCATCGTCTGCAAATAGACGCCATGGCACAAAAATGGTATATCACTACCGACGAAGGATTGTTTGTTGCTAATTTCAACGGACAGTACCTGACGCAAATAGATGCCAATGCCATCGGTGCATTGTACGTAGATGCACCACGCAATATGCTCTATTGGGCAACACCTGAAGGGCTTAAAGCTATGGCACTCATCAAGAGCAAGAATAATCTCTTTTCTACTACTCCTATATTGTATAACTCCATCCGCGATATTGACCGCATCGTAGTCAATCCTAATCACAGATAGTCATGCAGCCCCAATACATTTTTGAAACCAGTTGGGAGGTGTGCAATCGTGTAGGCGGCATCTATGCCGTTCTCTCCACACGCGCCGCTTCCATGCAAGCTGAGCACAAAGACAAAGTCATTTTCTTCGGTCCTGATTTTGGAGAGCACTCCAATCTCACCTTCAAGGAGAGCAAGACCCTGCTCAAAGGATGGCGTCCTAAAGGGGTGCGCATAGGTCGTTGGCAAGTGCCCGGTAACCCTATTGCCGTACTCATCAAGTGGGATGAACTATGGGCAGAGAAAGACCAAATCTTCGGTCATATGTGGGAGAAATATGGCGTACAGAGCCATGCTGCCTATGGCGACTATGATGAGAGTTGCCTCTTTGCTTATGCGGTCGGACAAGTGGCTGAGAGTTTGTACAGCCATCTTGGTATGCCTACCACCGTGATGCATTGCAACGAATGGCAAACGGCATTCACTATCTTTTATTTGCGCGAGCATTGTCCTGCCATCGGTACGCTCTTTACCACCCATGCCACCAGCATTGGTCGCAGTATCGCAGGCAATGGCAAACCGCTTTACGATTGTTTCGATGGTTTCCATGGCGACCAGATGGCGCAGGAACTGAATATGGTCAGCAAACACTCTGCTGAGAAGAAGGCAGCGCACTATGCCGACTGCTTCACGACTGTAAGCGATCTCACTGCCCGTGAATGCAAACAACTCCTTGACAAACCTGTAGATATTGTCACTCCTAACGGCTTCGAGCAGGGCTTTGTGCCACAAGGTAAAGATTTTGATGCCGCACGCAAACGCGCGCGCAATACCTTACTATCCCTCGCACGCGCCAAAGGCATTGACGCACAAGGCACCGATATGCTGATTGGCACTGCTGGTCGCTTCGAATGGAAGAACAAAGGTATTGATGTCTTTTTAGAATCGATGAGAAAGTTAGGCGAAGCCAGTCTACCATCTACAGGCACAGCCGATCTACCGTCCGCAGAGGGATCTACAGCGCAGCGATCTGTCATTGCTTTCGTTATGATCCCTTACCTCGACCGTGAGGATTTTACTGTGGGCAATGTACATGTCATTTTCGTGCCTACATATCTGAATGGCAACGATGGTGTGCTCAACTTGCCTTATTATGATTTGCTGATTGGTTTGGATTTGACCGTCTTCCCAAGTTATTATGAACCATGGGGCTACACTCCACTGGAGAGTATGGCTTTTCGTGTACCTACTATCACAACCAACCTAAGTGGCTATGGTGTATGGTGCGAGGAGCAAGGGTGTACTACCATTGATAAGGGTGTGGCGGTCATTTATCGCAACGATAGCAATACCGATGATGTGATTACGCATATTGTGAACACCATTGTGTATTACCTCTCGCTCACGCCACGCAAGGTGTCTGTGGCTCGCAAAGCTGCGCTGGAGTTGGCACTAAGAGCAGAGTGGCAGCATTTCTTCCAATACTACCGCGAGGCGTATAGCATTGCTCTGAAGAAAGCCGCAGCCCGTCAATAAACATTTTCCAGTCTTGATATTACATATGAGGGGGCAATATATGTGCCCCCTCAATCATCCATACATTCACGTATCTCATCGTAGGTAAACCCACGCTGCATGCAGAAGCGAATGAGTTTTTCTTTTGCCTGCGGGTCTGTGCTCTTGATGGTTCGTTTTTTAGAGGTCACAACACGACTCAACACAGCAAAATACTCGGATTCATCGATATTTGTGAGCGCAGCATCAATGGCTGTACTGGGTAAACATTTGGCATGAAGATACGCACGTATTTTCATTCGCCCCCACCCTTGATAGAGCACTTTATCGTGCACAAAAGCACGACAATAGCGTTGCTCGTCCACATACTTATACTCCTGCAAATGACTCACTATTTGCTCTGTCTGCTCTGCGGTAGCTCCCCATTGTTGCAGTTTGAGGCGCATATCGTAGCAGCAGTGTTCGGCAGCAGCACAATATGCCTCCGCCTTAGCGCGTAATTGCTCCAAAGACCATTCGTGGTTTGCCATAGATGTCGTTTTTGAGTTGAACATGGGTATATCCTATCTGCCGCAGCATCTCACACACGTCGCTGCCATACGCCTCATTGATTTCGAAGAACATATAGATAGGTTTCGCTGGTCGATTACGACGCCCTGAGTCGGCTGTGCCTGTAGAAGGCAGAAGAGCAAGTCTGGCTATCTGTCGATAGAACAGCAGCGGGTCGGTATCGGGCACAAAGAGTGCCGAATGAGGTTCATAATCCAGCACACGTGCATCCATATCTTTCTTCTCGCTATTGCAGATATAAGGAGGGTTGCTAACAATAATATCGGGTATCGGGAATGGGGTATCGGATATAGGCGATAGGA
>CALZHO010000130.1 GCA_945787425.1 uncultured Bacteroidales bacterium | reverse complement strand
GCCAATATGGGTTGCATCAACGGTATATACAATTGGGCATTCATGAGCCCGAATCGGGAATACTATCTGCACTCACATTGGGCTACAGAGAAGAATTAGACAAACGCGTACAACAGTCGTTTTCCGCAGCAGGGGCCATGCACATACTGGCAGTGAGCGGACTGCATACGGGCATTGTGTGGAGCATCATTGTATGGTTGCTCACGTTGGGCGGATTCGCCAAACCATTGTACGAACAGCGCGTATGGCAATGGGCATTGCGTATCACCACATTAGTTGCCCTATGGGGATATGCTTTTATCACAGGATTAAGCCCGTCGGTGATGCGTAGTGCCTTGATGATTACGATAGTAGAAATAGGTTGGCTATTGCACCGAGGTAGCAACGGCATCAACTGCCTTGCCGCCGCAGCGGTGATTATCTTATTGATTCATCCATTGGCGCTGTGGAGCGTGAGTTTTCAACTCAGTTTTGCGGCCATGGCTGGCATTATCCTCATTGCACAAGGCATACAAGCAAAAGTGATTATACACGGCAAAGTGTGGCAGTATATTGGCGGACTGCTGATCATGAGCGTCGCAGCGCAAATAGGTACCATCCCACTCACGCTCCATTACTTCGGACAAACGAGCAATTATTTTGCCCTCACCAATATGGTTGTTGTTCCAGCAGCATATGTATTGCTGCTATTGGGAATCGGCTCGTTGGTCATGTCATGGTGTTTCGTGGGCGAATGGCTATCCGATGCCGCACAAGGGTGCACCTATGTTTTGCGGCAGTTTGTGGAATGGATAGAAGCCCTGCCCTACTCCACTACACATATCGAAATGAGTGCCCCTGCTATGGGGTTGTGCTACGGCGCGATGGTCTGTGCGGTAGCCATGATGCAGGGCGAAAGAGTGAGGTGGTGGTGGCTCGTAGGCGTAGCGGGGTGCCTGGCAGGAGCCATTGCATTGAACAGATAAGACACCGGTGGCCGGAAGCCGGAATAAAAAAAATACAACAATGAAACAATATAGTTTATCCGAATTATGCGACTGCATCGATGATGCGCTGACAACGGAATTGCATTCGACCTACTGGGTGCGCGCTGAGATTGCTTCGCTCAGTGTACGCGGGCACTGCTATATGGAAGTGGTAGAAAAAGCCAATAACCACAGCATAGCAGCAAAAATGCGTGCCACCTGTTGGCAACACACCTATCATCTGTTAGCACCCTATTTTGAAGCCGAAACAGGACAAGCCTTGTCGGTGGGTATGCAGGTGCTATTGGAAGTGGAGGTCAGTTTTCATGCCGTATACGGCATGAGCTTGAATATTGTAGGCATTGACCCTCGCTTTACAATAGGCGACCTCGCCCAACAACGACAAGCCACTATCCAACAACTGCAAAACGATGGCGTGATTGATATGCAACGCCATTTACCACTTCCGTCCTTGCTGAAGCGCATCGCAGTCATCTCATCCAATGACGCGGCTGGTTATGGTGACTTCTGCCACCAACTGAAGCATAATAACAACGGTTTGCATTTTCATGTACAACTCTTTCCTGCACTTATGCAAGGAGAACAGTCGCCTGCATCGATCATTCAATCCCTGCAACAGATTGCTGACGATATGAATTCATGGGACTTGGTTGTGATTGTTCGCGGAGGAGGAGCCACTACCGACTTGCGCCATTTTGACAACTATGAATTAGCCAGCCATTGTGCACAATTTCCATTGCCTATCATTGCGGGTATCGGTCACACGCGCGACATCAGTATTGTGGATATGGTGGTGCATACCAGCGTGAAAACTCCTACCGCAGCAGCCGAATGGATTGTAGGTAGAATGGTCGTGCAAGCCGAACGAATAAACGATTTAAACGAACGATTGAAAAATGCTGTAAAACAGTCTATCTTCAGGCAACAACAACGATTAGGCAACCTGCTACAATCGTTACGATTTATCACGCAAGAAAGATTATATAAACAACGTACACAGTTGGACGTGTGGCAAAAAACCATACAGATACATTCGCCCGAACGTATTTACCGCATGGGATATAGTCTGACTACGATGAACGGGAAAGTGGTGAAAAGCATTCACGACGTGAAGAAAGGGCAATATATACAAACGCATACCGCCGATGGCACTATTGAGTCTATCGTTGATTAAGCCATATGACAAGACGCAAACATACTATTCTTTTTCTATTGACGCGCGAGCAATGGTTAGGTGTATTGCTATTGTTCGTATTAGCGGTTGGCACGTTAGGATTGCTGCATTATTTGCCAGCTGCAAACGAGGCACCCACTTATGTGGTTCATGACTCTACTTGGACCGAGTTTGCTGATTACCAAGCACAACAGGATAGTATTCGGAAAGCTACATGGCGAAAGAAATACCCACGAGATACAGTGGCTATTCATATGCAGGTATTTGATCCCAATACAGCAGATAGCAGCATCCTGGTACACCTTGGGCTGAAGAAATGGCAAGTGAGCAATATGCTCAAGTATCGCACTAAAGGTGGTCGATACCGCCGTGCTGAAGACCTGAAACGGCTATATGGCATGACCGATAGTATGTATCTGGCACTATTGCCGTATGTTGCCATTGACACTACAGCCATAGACCAATGGCGAGATAGTATCAGACAACAGCGAAAAGATAGTATTGCAGCCCTACGCGATAGCATATATGCATCGTCTGACAGCACCCCTCACTATGTGAGTCAGAAACGTGATACCATACTCAATCTTCGCACTGCTGATACCACCGAACTGAAAATGATTCGGGGTATAGGCAGTTATCGGGCAAAGCAGATTGTACGCTACCGTGAGCAGTTAGGCGGTTTCGCTTCGGTGGAGCAGTTGCGCGAGATAAAAGCCCTGCAGCCATTGTTGGCAGACAGTCTTTCGGCCGATAGTTTGCTCGCACATTTTGTGTTGGATAGCGTGATAGTGGCGCCATTGCGAGTGAATAGTATGCGCACGGAACAATTGCAAAAGCATCCGTATCTGTCGTTTGAACAAGCAAAAGCCATATATGAACTCCGCAGACGAAAAATTCATCTTGACCATATCGACCAACTGCAACACTTAGACTGCTTCACGCACGAAGAATGGCAACGATTAGCCCCTTATCTGAACTTTGAGCAACGAGAAAAAAGAAAATAAAACAAGTTTTTGTTCGTTTTGCTTGCATATTCGCATTTTTTGTAGTACCTTTGTCTGCCATTTTGGCAGATTAGGCAGTATGAAACATTGAAACCTGAGACTTTGAAACATTTAATTGACTATGGAACAACAAGAATTACAAGCTATCAAACAGCGATTTAGTATCATTGGTAATAGTCCATTGATTAATCGCGATATAGAAGTGGCAGTGCAAGTGGCTCGCACCGACTTGAGCGTACTGATTACGGGTGAGAGCGGTGTGGGCAAAGAGCATTTTCCACAGATTATTCATTCCTATTCCACACGCAAACACGGTCCATACTTTGCTGTCAACTGTGGTGCTATACCCGAAGGCACCATTGATAGCGAACTTTTTGGTCACGAGAAAGGCGCCTTCACTGATGCGAAAGCAGATAGAAAAGGTTATTTTGAGATTGCTAATGGTGGTACGCTTTTCTTGGACGAGGTGGGCGAGTTGCCATTGCAAACACAAGTGCGTCTGCTGCGTGTGTTGGAAACAGGAGAGTTTATTCGCATGGGAGCCAGCCAAGTGCAAAAAACCAATGTGCGCGTAGTGGCAGCGACCAACTTAGATATGAAACGCGCAATCTCAGAAGGCCGCTTCCGTGAGGATCTGTACTACCGATTGAACACGGTGGAGATTAAAGTGCCCGCATTGCGTGATAGAAAAGATGATATACCCCTACTCTTCCGTAAGTTCGTGGTGGATTTCAGCGACCGCTACCGCATGCCTGCAATCCGACTGACGGAAGAGGCAAACGAAATGCTGAAAAACTACTACTGGAATGGCAATGTGCGCC
>CALZHO010000129.1 GCA_945787425.1 uncultured Bacteroidales bacterium | reverse complement strand
GCATTGTATGTGCAGGCGCACTGCAACGATCTGTACTGCAATCATGCCCTGCTGCAAGACTTCCTGTCGCATTTGCAGACACGACCCGTTGTGCTTCCCCAACCAGTAGCCCAATTAGGTCATGTCCACTATCGTGGAGGTATCCACGGACGCATTGAGCATCTCAATCTGCAAGGAGCCTTCAGCACCGCATTGGGAGCAATCACCGTGAACGGATACGTGGAGAGCGACACCACCCTGAAGAACTTTGATTTTGTAGGCAACCTCGCCACCAATGGTTTCCAATTAGGCAAAATGCTTAATCAAAAGGACATAGGAGAAATAGCACTACATGCCCATGTGGATGGAAAAATAGATTCCCTTCAACTAATAGAATGTATCGCTGATGCCAATATACATCGTATCGGATACAAAGGATACACCTATAACGACATTCATTTTGACGGAGTGATGGGCATCGAAGAAGTGAGCGGAAAACTCTACATCAACGACGAAAACATATCACTGCAACTAAGTGGTTTAGCAGACTGGTCCTCAGAAGATACCCGCCTGGATATTACAGCCCGAATAGCCGATTTTCGTCCACATGCCATACATCTAACAGAGCAATATCCCGATATGGCTGTCGGAGCTACTGCATACATTAGTTTATTCACCTCTGGCGCACCAAAACAAATGTTGGATAACCTGACAGGATATATGATTATTGACACTCTGAGCGTCATCAACGGGGAGAAAACAGCCGTCATGGAGCAACTGAAATTGAATATCGACAGTTACTTAATCAACGGCAAGCCTGCTCACAAGATGAATCTACAATCCGACTTCCTAACAGCAGACCTCACGGGTACATTCCAATACACCACCCTACCCAATACGTGCAAACAACTGCTACACACATATATCCCCAGTCTGGTTGAAGCGCCCAAGAAGTCCAACAAGAATCCTAACCAATTAGAATTCTACGCCTATTTCCGACAATTAGAGGACATCACTCAGGTGCTGGAACTGCCCTATTCCATTCCATCTTATCCGACTATCAAAGGATTTATCCGTGAAGACATACAGCAAATAGGTATGCAGGCGCATATCCCAAGCATTCAATCTTCGAGTACGCAAATGGATAATCTGACTCTTTCGGTAGAAAATATCGGGGATAGTTTGGGCGTGTCTATCTATATGTACAATCGCCTTCCTAAAGACAACCCCACTGCAGCCAAGATTGGTGATGTGAAAGCGCGCGCACATCTGAAAGCACTCAATGATGCGGTAGATATTCAAGTGCATTTGGACAACACAGATAGTGTACAAAATGCTGGTACTATCCACATCTCATCACAACTGAGTCAATATGCTCAGCAGCCTTTGCTGAATATGCGTTTGCACCCTACCCACATCATCCTGAACGACTCCTCATGGACCATCAATGATGCCACCATCACCTACAATGCGGCAGAAAAAAAGGTGGATATTCAGAACTTTGCACTCAATACCGATTATCAAACCATTGCCATGCACGGAGTAGCATCGCCACAGGCAGAAGATTCAATCAAAGTGGAACTACGCAATATTGATTTGCAATACCTATTAGGATACACCTTGGCTGGCGAAGTCATATCCGTACAAGGTCCACTGACGGGTAAAGCTACACTATATGGTTTGTTTACTCAACCTATGGTAGAAGCCCAAGTAGCCATCCCCAATGCAGGACTAAATGGGACATATTTAGGCGATTTGACGGCACAAGCATACCTGGATCGTAAAGAAAAAACCATTATTATCGAAGGTACCGCTGTAGATTCTTTGGAACACACAGTGGCAGAAGTACAAGGTAAAGTAATTCCAGCTAATCATTGGTGGGGATTAGATATTCATTGCGATAGTGTGGATATCGGTTTGATTGACTTTTGGACTCATGATATTTTCACTCATCCACAAGGTCGAGCTTTTGGCGACCTGCAAGTCTTTGGTCAAAAACATCAGACATGGGTAACAGCAGCTTTATACGGCAAAAATGCACAAGTGACGGTGCCACAATTAGGCGCCACCTTCTATTTCAACGACTCCATCTTTATGGATTCTACAGCCATTCGCTTGCCCGATATTGATGTACGCGATGCCGAAGGAAACACGGGAGTGTTCTCGGGTATCATCACACACCAAAACTTCTTGAATTTCAGATACAACCTCAACGCGCAAGTAAACAACATGCTGGCAATGAACCTACCCTATGACCCACAATCATTGTTCTACGGCAAAGTGTATGGTTCGGGCAATGTGAATATTACAGGCGATGATTACGAGTGCAGAATAGATGTCAATGCTCGCACAGAAGCCAATTCTAAATTCTACTTGAGTGTAAACACAGCTTCCATTGCTGCCAACGCCTCGTTCGTGGAGTTTAAGGCACCACAGCAAACGGATAACCTATTGCATCTGTTATCTCAACCTACACAAACCACCATCACGGCATTACCTAAGCGAACCAAACTGCTGCTCTCACTGCAAATAGAAGCCACCCCAACGGCAGAAATCAATATCAAATTGGGCGGTGACGACGGTATTCGTGGTCGTGGAGAAGGTAACTTGAAAATCAATTATGATGACTCCTCTCAGGAAGTGCAGATGCTGGGAACTTATACATTACAGTCAGGATTGTTCTCCTATGCGTTAGGCAATATCGTTCGCCGAAACTTTGACATAGCCGAAGGCAGCAGCGTGATATGGAGTGGCGACCCATTGTCGCCCGTTGTGAATATTACGGGACGGTATCATACCACCGCTTCACTGCGTGATTTGTTTGGTAGCGAGTTTTCGCAAGTAGCCACCAATCGCACCTCAGTACCCGTGAACTGTGTGCTCTATATGACCGACCAACTATTCAACCCTACGCTGAAATTTGCAGTAGAGTTGCCTCAGTCGGATGAATCCATACAGAGTCAGGTAAACTCCATCATCAACACCGAAGAGATGCTGATGCGACAAGTGATTTATCTATTGGTATTCAACCGTTTCTACACCGCAGACTACCTGCAAAACACACAGACCGTAGGACTCAATGAGACCTACTCATTGCTATCCTCTACCATCACTGGACAAATCAACGCATGGCTAAGCAAACTGACCGACATTTTCACGATGGGATTCAATTTCCGCACCGATGGTGAAGGAGAAAGTGCAAGTCAAGAATACGAAGCGAACTTCCAATTACAACCGATTAGGCAACTGGTCATCAATGGTAACTTCGGTTATCGCTACAACGACCTGAGCAATCGTCCGTTCTTTGGTGACCTGGACATTGAGTATCTGCTTACCCAAAATGGCAAACTACGCGCGAAAGCATATACACATACCGTGGATAAATATTCACTCAAACAAGCGAATACCGTACAAGGATTAGGTCTGGTGTTCAAACATGATTTCAACTGGACCACACCCGTAAAGAAGCAATCTATCGTGCCAGACACCATTCCGACACAAGACATTATTCAAGTAAAAGATACTATTTCCACTTTATAAAAAGACTACCTATGTTAATTAAATGCTATGGAGCTGCGCCACAAGGCATAGATGCTGTACTTGTAACGATAGAAGTACATGCTGTGCCTGGCTTTGAGTTCACGCTGGTAGGACTGCCCGACAATGCCGTCAAAGAGAGCCATGAGCGTATCAATGCAGCACTAACAGTCAATGGGTACAAGAAACCTCACCACACCCTGACCATCAATATGGCACCCGCCGACATCAAAAAAGAAGGTGCATCATATGACCTACCCTTAGCAATAGGTATCTTAGCCGCAGAAGAGGAAGTCAAAACGGCTTTGCTGGATAAATACTTAATCATGGGCGAATTATCCCTGGACGGCACATTGCAGCCCATTCAAGGCGTATTGCCTATGGCTTTAGCGGCACGCAAAGCAGGCTTCAAGGGAATTATTCTTCCAGAACAAAATGCACGCGAAGCCGCTGTAGTCAAAGATATAGAAGTCTATGG
>CALZHO010000128.1 GCA_945787425.1 uncultured Bacteroidales bacterium | reverse complement strand
GTGTTGGTTCGTTTCCGCAACTTCGCATTCTCTGTAGGTGCGTTGACTGGTTTGGCACACAACACCCTCATCGTATTGGGTGCATATGCGCTCCTCTGGAAGGTGATGCCATTCTCTATGGAGATTGACCAAGCGTTTATCGCTGCTATCTTGACCGTTATCGGTTACTCTATCAACGATACCGTGGTTATCTTCGACCGTGTACGTGAATACACAGGTTTGTATCCAAAACGCAATCGTAAGCAAAACATCAACGATGCGTTGAACCAAACATTGAGCCGTACCTTCTCAACCTCTATGTCCACCTTGGTTGTATTGATTGCTATCTTCTGCTTCGGTGGTGAGACAATCCGTGGCTTCGTATTTGCGTTGATTATTGGTGTGGTTGTAGGTACATACTCTTCACTCTGCGTAGCTACTCCTTTGGCATACGATATCCAAGAGGCTTTGGATCGTCGCAAAGCTAAGAAAGCTGAACTCAAGAAATAATAGTGCTATGCGCGTATGCGCGTGCGCACATAATCTATAAGGTACTGCCCGGCATAAGTCGGGCAGTACTTAAAAAAGACCAACATTAAACACTAAACTCTAAATGAAAACGAACATGAAGAATGATTTTTTGAAATTCGCCGTGTCTAACGGCATGAACTCGATGCATGTGGAGAATGTCCTAAATGCATCGGCAAGTTACATTAGTCCATCTATCTTGGAGGAACGCCAACTCAATGTTACGCAGATGGATGTGTTCTCTCGCTTGATGATGGACCGAATTATCTTTTTGGGCACTGAGGTGAATGACTACACCGCCAATGTGATTCAAGCACAATTGTTGTATTTGGATTCCGTGGACTCGGATCGCGATATTAGTATTTATCTTAACACACCAGGGGGCTCTGTGTATGCAGGTTTGGGCATCTATGATACGATGCAGTTTGTACGTTCGCGCGTTGCGACCATCTGTACGGGTATGGCTGCCAGCATGGGTGCTGTACTGCTGGTGGCAGGCGAGAAAGGCATGCGTGCCGCATTGCCTCATAGCCGTGTGATGATTCACCAACCATTGGGCGGTATCCAAGGTCAAGCTTCCGACATTGAGATCACAGCTCGCGAGATTCTCAAACTCAAGGATGAACTCTATCAGATTATTTCCGATCACTCTGGTCAGACGATGGAGAAAATTCGCCAAGATGCCGATCGCGACTACTGGATGACAGCGGAAGAAGCACTCCAATATGGTATGATTGATAAGGTGTATCGCCGCGAGAATAAATAACGGATATGGCTAAGAAGAAAGAACAATGTTCGTTTTGCGGACGTGAGATGCCGCATATGTTTCGTGGCGATGATGGCAGCTTGATTTGCCATGACTGTATCGAGGCGGGTCACAAGATGATTTGCGAGATGAAGCAGTATGTGGAGGAAGAGACTGACATCAAGGGACTTGACCTAAAAACGCTGCCTAAGCCAGCAGAGATTAAGGCTTTCCTTGACCAATATGTGATAGGTCAAGATGATGCCAAACGCTATCTATCTGTAGCGGTATATAACCACTATAAGCGTGTCCTGCAACCTCGCGAAGAGGGCGGGGTGGAGATAGAGAAGTCGAATATCATCCTCGTTGGTTCTACTGGTACAGGCAAGACCCTCCTTGCTCGCACGATTGCCAAACTGCTGAAAGTACCTTTCACGATTGTAGATGCTACGGTGCTGACCGAAGCGGGCTATGTGGGCGAGGATGTGGAAAGTCTTTTGACACGTCTCTTGCAGGAGTCGGATTACAATGTGAAGAAAGCCGAGAAAGGTATCGTTTTTATCGATGAAATCGACAAAATTGCACGCAAATCCGACAATCCATCCATCACCCGCGATGTGTCGGGCGAGGGCGTACAACAGGGATTGCTGAAATTGCTGGAAGGGTCGGTTGTGAATGTGCCACCTCAAGGTGGGCGCAAGCACCCAGAGCAGGAGTTTATTCATGTTAACACTCAGAATATCCTCTTTATTTGCGGTGGAGCGTTTGACGGTATTGAGCGCAAGATCGCTCAGCGCATGAATACGCAGGTCGTAGGTTTTGATGCGGCTAAGAAGGCGCAGAATATAGACAAGAGCGATCTATTGCAGTACATCGCTCCACAAGACTTGAAGTCGTTTGGTTTGATACCCGAGATTATCGGTCGTTTGCCCGTTCTTACCTACCTCAAACCGCTTGACAAGGCCGCATTGCGCAATATCTTGACAGAGCCAAATAATGCGTTGGTGAAGCAATATCAAAAACTCTTATCGATGGACGGCATCGCGCTCACTTTTGCGCCCGATATGCTTGATTATATTGTTGATAAAGCCGTGGAATACAAATTGGGTGCGCGTGGTTTGCGTGGACTGATGGAGACGGTCATGATCGATGTGATGTACGATTTGCCAACATCAAAAAATCAATGCGCAAGCTTTGAGGTTACTCGTGAATATGCGGCGCAACGCATAGAAAAAGCCAATATCAGCCAACTCTCTTTAAGTGGAGAATAAAATCGACACAATAAACATGAAAAAAGCAATTATTATGATGACATTGGTAGCTACTCTTGTGGGCTGCTGTACCAAGAAACCACACTACGAGAGTGTGGATGAATATCCTGTGAAACAAGGTCCTCTCACTGAGATGACCTATTCACCTGAGCAGACCACTTTCTCTGTATGGAGCCCTAATGCGGATACTGTGTACCTGAGTCTCTATGCCGATGCTACGACTGTAGATCCATTGAAGCGTCTAACTATGTGCCGTCAGAAAGATGGTAGTTGGACCAAAACCATTAAGGGTGACCTCAATGGACAATTCTATACCTTTCAAGTAGTTGAGGCAGACTCGCGTTGGACATTGCACGAAACCCCAGGTATCTTTGCCAAGGCGGTGGGTGTGAATGGCCGCCGTGCTGCGATTATTGACCTTGCTGCTACCAATCCAGAGGGCTGGAACGAGGATGTTCGCCCTGCTTTTGCGGCGGCTAAGGATGCTATCGTATATGAGATGCACCACCGCGACATGTCTATCCATGCTACTTCGGGTGTGGAGAATAAGGGTAAGTTCGTACAATGGACCGAACATGGCACCAAGACTGCCGACGGTCTCTCTACTGGTATTGACCACCTCGTAGAGTTGGGCGTGACCCATGTACAAATCCTCCCTTCGTATGACTACGGATCGGTAGATGAGACTCGCCTGAGAGATAATAAATACAACTGGGGATATGACCCTGTGAACTACAATGTGCCTGAGGGTGGCTATAGCACCAATCCATACGACCCTGCTACGCGTATCCGCGAGATGAAGCAGATGATTCAGGCATTGCACAAAGCAGGTATTCGCGTGATTATGGATGTGGTGTATAACCATACCTTCAATGTGGAGAATAGCAATTTCACCCAGACTTGCCCTGACTATTTCTATCGTCTTCACGAGAATGGTGAGTTGGGTAATGCTTCGGGCTGTGGCAACGAGACAGCCAGCGAGCGTGCTATGATGCGCAAGTTCATCATTGAGTCTTGCCGATACTGGATTGAGGAGTATCATATGGACGGTTTCCGTTTCGACCTCATGGGTATCCACGATATAGAGACCATGAACCAAGTGCGCGCTATGATGGATAGCATCGACCCATCGCTTTTGCTCTATGGCGAGGGTTGGGCTGCAGGTGCTCCGCTCTATAATGGCGACTCATTGGCGATGAAGGCCAATATGCAAAAGTTGCCTAATATCGGTGCCTTCTGCGACGACATGCGCGATGCGCTTCGTGGTCCTTTCTCAGATAACAACCGTGGTGCTTTCCTTGTCGGCGAGAAAGGTCACGAAGAGAGTATCAAGTTCGGTCTTGTGGGCTGTATTGAGCACCCAGAAGTGGATATGGAGAAGGTGAACTACTCCAAACAAGCATGGACAGCGCAACCTACCCAATGTATCAGCTATGTGTCTTGCCACGATGATATGATGCTCACTGACCGCCTCAAAGCGAAT